>CAYOOS010000840.1:0-1850 GCA_964405585.1 uncultured Acidobacteriaceae bacterium
CTCTCCACCGACGTCAGATTGATAACGTCCACTACCGCGCCAATCTGCGGAAAGCTTTTCCCGCTCAAGATACGCCGAAGCAGGGCTTCCGCCGAACCACGGTAGCGCGCCGGATCTTTGCCCAGAGCTTTATAACCCGCACGAGTTGCCGAAATCTGCGGCCCTTCCAACACAGCGCGCGGCTCCGGCAATCCAAGAATTTTCGTCTCGCATGCTTTCATTTCCGCAAGCAGCGCCGCCGGTGTTTCCACCGCCTCCACGCTGCCAGTGACGCAGCCCAGCGCCACGCGTGGACACTTTGCCTTCAACGCAGGATCAATCGTCAACCTAATCATGTTGCTCAAGCATACTCTCCTCAATAGTTAGGCACACGAAACAACCAGTCCGACGACCGTCACTGGAAGTATGTTCATTCGAGTATTCCAGCCAGTTTGTTTCTGCAATGGGCACCCTCAATTTGCGAGTGCATCCCTACCGCCCAATCGGCTTCAGCTTTGCCGTGAAGTGCCGCAAAAACGGCGCCTGGTGCACCAACTCATATCCCGGGATTTTCTCGCGCCGCCGCCACACATCCAGAATCACTTCCACCACATATTCGATGTGGCTCTGTGTGTACACCCGCCGTGGTATCGCCAACCGCACCAAATCCATCCGCGCATGCTCCCCGAACATCAGAGAGCCAATTTCCACCGAGCGAATGCCGCCCTCCAAGTACAACTCCACTGCCAGCGCCACTCCCGGAAATTGCGACGTGGGTATGTGCGGCAGAAACGCCCGTGCATCCAGATAAATCGCATGACCGCCGGGAGGCTGCACAATTGGCACGCCTTCGCTGGCAATGTGATTACCCAAGAATGCCGTCGAGGCGATGCGGTATTTCAGATACTCTTCCTGCAGCGCTTCGTTCAATCCCACGGCAATCGCTTCCAGGTCGCGCCCCGCCAGCCCTCCGTAGGTCGGGAAACCCTCGGTCAGAATCAGCAGGTCCTTTTCCTGTTGTGCCAGAATATCGTCGTTGGTGCAGAGAAAACCGCCAATATTCGCCAACCCATCTTTCTTCGCGGACATGGTGCACCCATCGGCGTGCGCAAACATCTCGCGCGCGATGTTGCGCGGTGATTTATCCGCATAGCCCTCTTCACGCAGCTTGATGAAGTAAGCGTTTTCCGCGAAACGGCACGCATCGATGTACAGCGGGATGCCATGTTTCCGGCAAAGCTGTTTCACTTCCTTGATATTGGCCATGGATACGGGCTGGCCACCGCCGGAATTGTTAGTGATCGTCAACATCACGAGTGGGATTTTCTTCGCGCCTTCCCGAGCAATCAGTTCGGACAAGCGCGTCACGTCCATGTTGCCTTTGAACGGGTGCAGGTGGCTGGGCTCCTTCGCTTCCGGAATAGGAATGTCCACTGCCGTGGCGCCCACAAATTCGCAATTGGCGCGTGTGGTGTCGAAGTGCGTGTTGTTCGGGACGATGTCGCCTTTCTTGCACATCACATTAAACAGGATGCGCTCCGCTGCGCGTCCCTGGTGCGTCGGAATCACGTGGCGAAATCCGAAAATGGACTGCACCGATTCGCGGAACCTGGTAAAGCTCGGCGAACCCGCATACGATTCGTCGCCGCGCATCAGCGCCGCCCATTGCTCCGTGGACATCGCCGATGTTCCGGAATCCGTCAGCAGATCAATCAGGATCGCTTCCGTAGCCACAAGAAAAAGGTTGTAACCCGCCGCTTCGATCAGCTTTTGCCGCTCTTCGCGCGACGTTTCGCGGATTGGTTCAACGCTTTTTATGCGGAATGGTTCAATGATGGTGCGGATTGCCATGGCTGAGGTGAACTCCTCTT
>CAYOOS010000841.1:0-1848 GCA_964405585.1 uncultured Acidobacteriaceae bacterium
CATCATTGGTGCCTTCGAAGCCTTGAATAAGCGCGTAGGCGCCTTCAGCCAGCGGGACGAGGATTTTCTCGATTCGTTGGCCTCTCACGCCGCCATCGCCATCGAAAATGCTCAGCTTATCCTCGAATTGCGCCGGCGCGAGGACCAACTGGCGCAACAGAACGCTCACCTGCTGCGGGAGGTGGAAAGCAAATACTCCACCCATGGAATTATCGGCTCCGGGCCGCGGATTCAACAGGTGGTCCGGCTGGTGGAACGTATCCGCGACAGCCTGGTGAACGTGCTGATTACCGGAGAGAGCGGCACCGGCAAGGAACTGGTAGCTAAGGCCATCCATTACACCAGTTCGCGCGCTGGCCGGACCTTTGTGGCGCTCAATTGCGCGGCTCTCCCAGAGACCCTGATTGAAAGCGAATTATTCGGGATCGAAAAGGGCGTTGCCACCGGGGTGGAGTCGCGAGTAGGTCAGTTTCAGAAAGCCGATGGCGGAACGCTGTTCCTCGACGAAATTGGCGACTTAAGCCTGATCGCGCAGGCCAAAATTCTGCGCGTGCTGCAGGAGCGCGTTCTTGAGCGCGTCGGCGGCCGAAACCCCATCGCCGTGGACGTGCGTCTTTTGGCCGCCACGAACAAAGATCTGGAGGCCGAAATCGCCAAAGGCGCCTTCCGCGAAGATCTTTATTACCGCATCAAGGTGGTCCACATTCACATGCCGCCGCTGCGCGATATCCGCGAAGAGATCGGGTTGCTGGCCAACCATTTCCTGAAGGAGTATTGCGCCGAAACGGGCCGGGCCGCCATGGAGTTTTCGCCCCAGGTGTTGCACCGGCTGGCAACCAGTCAGTGGCCGGGAAATATCCGCCAGTTGCGCAACGAAGTGATGCGTCTCGCCGCTCTCTCCCGCCAGAATCCGATTGTAGAGGAAGATTTGTGGGAAGGCGTCCCCGCTCCGCGCCGCGAGCAGCTCGCGCCTAAACCATCGCGGCCACAATCCCTGAAAACGGCCGTGGGTCAATTGGAAAAGCAGATGATATTGGAGGCCTTGCAGGGAACCCGCAACAATCAACAGCAAGCCGCGAAAGCGCTCGGCCTGAGCCGCCAGGGTCTCATCAACAAAATGAAGCGCTATGCCATTTCGACCTGAGTCAGAATCGGCAATTTCCGGTGCAGTGTTCCCCCTTACAAACCTTGCATGGGTGTTTTGCGAGATACGATGCAGGGATCGCGCGCCGGCTGTTGAATCTCGCATTGGTTTGAGGCTCTTCGCTCCGTGATGCGCGCCCAGACCCCTCCGGACGCGTCTTTTCACCCATTCGATTGCTGCATTGCCCCATGGAAACCCTCCATCTCTATGTTTTTCAATAATATACCGGTGGAGAATCCGCCCAGAAACGTAAAGATAGCACGCCAATGTCCACTCGCCGCACACGGAACCGCGGCCGTGAAGCGAGCTTCTGTAAAGGGTGCTTATTGCTGGAAGGCTTCGTGTGTTACGCGACTTTTTGAATTTTCCCGTCGCGAATACAGGATGTGCAGACACGCATCCTACGGCTGGCGCCATTCACCAGCGCGCGGACCGATTGCAAATTCAGGTTCCAGCGCCGCTTCGTAACGTTATGGGCATGGCTAATCCGGTTGCCGAACACCGGCTTTCGCCCGCAGACTTCACAAACTTGTGCCATGAGACAGAAATCTCCCGTCGAGTAGAATTTTAAGTATAGCAACGCAGTGAGCGGGGTCGCAACCACGCTGAAAGCCAAACCACTCGGGCGAACCGGCAGGCGAAAGCTGAGGAACCTGCGAAACCAAAAGAACTTCACGCTGGCGCAAGCGGTTTCGCATGCGAAG
>CAYOOS010000842.1:0-1846 GCA_964405585.1 uncultured Acidobacteriaceae bacterium
TGTGAAGCCAGGATCGCCAGCGGCAAAGGCGGGATTGAAGGGCGGCGACGTGCTGATTCAATTCGGCGACAAACCCATTAAGAATCTGTACGACTTCACGGATGCGTTGAGGCGCAGCAAGATTGGCGACGTGGTACGGGTGACGGTGCTGAGGGATGGGAAGGAATTGACGGTGGACGTAAAGCTGGAGCAGAGAAAGTAACGGGATAGAAAGTATTCGCGGGGAAAATGGGGGGCGAGTGGTGCGAACGTCGAAACTTGCGGGATGGGCGATTTGCGGAGTGCTTGCGATTGCATGCCTGTATGGGCCGGGCTGGATCCTGGTGAAGGCGCAACAGAAAGGGGATGCGGCACTCTTGTTGCCGGAAGAGCAGAAGCATTTGAAAAATGTGCGGCAGCTCACGTTCGGCGGACAGAACGCCGAAGCATATTTTTCGGCCGACGACAAACAACTGATTTTTCAGCACCAGGGTGAGGGCGTGCCGTGCGATCAGATCTACACGATGCCCGTGGACACGCCTGACGGTAAGCCCGCAACACCGAAGCTCGTCAGCACTGGGAAGGGCCGCACGACGTGCAGCTACTTCTTTCCAGCGGGAGACAGAATCCTGTTTTCGTCGACCCACGCGGCGAGCGGAGATTGCCCGCCGAAGCCGGATTACTCGCGCGGCTACGTGTGGCCGATTTACGGCACATACAAGATCTATACGGCAAAGCCGGACGGATCGAACTTGAAGATACTGACGGACGCGCCCGGATACAACGCAGAGGCCACCATCACGCGCGACGGAAAGCACATTGTGTTCACGTCTACGCGCAATGGCGACCTGGACATTTACACGATGGACGCGGATGGCAGCAACGTGAAGCAACTGACGAACGAGTTGGGCTACGATGGCGGGCCGTTCTGGTCGTACGACGGAACGAAAATTGTGTACCGTGCGGAGCACCCGAAGACGCCGGAGGAGATAAAAGATTACAAAGAGTTGTTCGCCCAGGGGTTAATCCGTCCCGGAAACCTGGAGCTTTGGGTGATGAACGCGGACGGTTCGAACAAACACCAGGTGACGCGTAATGGCGCGGCGAATTTTGCGCCATACTGGCTGCCGGATGGCAAGCGTATTATTTTTGCATCGAATCAGGCCGACCCGAACAATGGACGCGATTTCGATCTATATGTGATCAACGAGGACGGCACGGGGCAGGAGCGCGTGACATATCACCCAGACTTTGATGGTTTCCCGATGTTTACTTCGGACGGGAAGCGGCTCGTGTGGGCTTCCAACCGCAACGGCAAAGTGCCGCATGAGACCAACGTGTTCCTGGCGGACTGGGTAGAGTAGCAGGAAGTACAAGGAGCAACCGGCTGTGACAAAACCAGGTGCGAAGAAGAGAACGAAAGAAAAGGAAGGATGCCGCCCGGGCGAATCGCTGCACGTGATGATTTCGCATGCGCGGATCCGCGAGAGGGTGGCGGAAATGGCGCAGGACATCCGGCGCGATTTTCCAAAGGACTCGCTGCACCTGATCGGGGTGTTGAAAGGGTCGATCTTTTTTCTGGCGGACTTGGCGCGCGAATTGGGTGGGGAAGTGTCGTTTGATTTTCTGGGAGTATCGAGTTACGGCAAGGGAACGGATTCAACGGGCGAGGTGAAGCTGACGAAGGACCTCGACCTCAGCATCGAAGGGCTTAGCGTGCTGGTGGTAGAGGATATCCTGGACACGGGGCTGACGCTGAAGTATCTGCTGAAATCATTCGAGGAACGCAAGCCGAAGCACCTGCGAGTGGCGGTGCTGCTGGACAAGGTGGAGCGCCGCATCGCCGATGTGAAGGCGGACTACGCCG
>CAYOOS010000843.1:0-1844 GCA_964405585.1 uncultured Acidobacteriaceae bacterium
CACGCGGGACTTTATTTTTGACCTTTGTGTCACTCTATTATGCGAGACTCAATAGGTGGGGCGGACCCCTAGGTCCGCTGCCGACGCCCACGTCGGCCTGCCGGGGAGCCGAAGAGTGGAGATTTAACCAATGGGCCTGTTCCGAAAATTGCGCACTACCTTTCAACCGCCCCACCTTGACAGCCCGCTCAACGACGAACTGCGTTTTCACTTTGAGAAGAGGACCGACGATTTCATCGCACCGGGGCCTCAAACGACGGCCCCCTGCACCCCATCCCACTCTGCGGGCAGTCTCTCAGAAAGGAAAACCATCGACCGGGAGTGTCCCCAACTTCAGGATCATCTTGTATGAGAAACCATCCGTTAGGTACTCTAGCCCCGGCGTGAAGAATACGATCTGCTACAATACCGGCGAGCAACTGGATCTAATAACAGTCTGAATTCCAGCGAATCAGTGGAGCCAGTATGGCCAAGCAACCGTCCCTCCTGTTTGTGCTCGACCGAACCAATCGTGCGTCACTGCAAACCCAGCTCGCGTTAAATTTGAAACGCCTCGTGCACACTGGCGTGCTGCGCCCCGGGGAAGCAGTCCCCTCCACTCGAGAACTCGCTCAGGAACTACAGATTTCCAGGAATACTGTGATCCAAGCCTATGATCGTCTCATCGGCGAGGGATACTTAGAGGCTTCGGCACGCCGCGGCCTGTACGTTAGCGAATTGCTGGCAGGGAAGAACCTTGGTAAACCCCCATCGCCAGATACGCCGGGCCCGGTAACCGACCACTTTGAGGGAGATATCGCCGAGTCATTGAATGCGCCGGTACCGTTCCGCCCATGCCAGCCCGACGTTCGCTTGTTTCCTCTCCGGTTGTGGAATCGTGCGCGCGCGCAAGCTCTCCGAAGGCACGGCACAAGCCTTTTGCAGTACCAATCGCATCAACCCCTAGGGCTGCCGGCGTTGCGCCGGAGCTTGGCCGGTTATCTTCAGGCAAGCCGCGGCGTCCGCTGCGATTGGCGGCAGATCGCCATCACCACCGGTTCTCAGCAGGCGCTGTTCCTGCTTGCCCACCTGCTTCTGAAACCGGGCGATGCTGTGGCTATGGAGGATCCGGGATACCCGGGAGCACTTTCGGCCTGGCGGCACATTCGCGCGGAAATCTACCCGGTCCAAGTAGATTCGGCGGGAATGAAGCTTGACACCCATAAGGACTTATCACCGAAGCTGGTCTACACGACGCCCTCACGTCAATTTCCAATCGGCAGCTGCCTCTCTCTTCCGCGCCGTCTTGAGTTAGTTGAGTTCGCCGCGAGAAAGAAAGCGTGGATCGTGGAGGATGACTATGATTCCGAGTTCCGTTACTCGCGCGCGCCGCTGCCTAGCCTGCATAGTCTCGATTCGTCGCAGCGCGTAATCTATGTTGGCAGCACGAGCAAAGCGTTATTCCCCTCGCTGCGCATCGGCTATGCCGTTCTTCCGATAGCTTTGCTGGAGAAATTTGCGAAACTGCGCGCTGCTGTGGATGAGCATGGGCCATGGATCGATCAGGGCACGCTGGCCGAGTTTATCGAGAGCGGCGCATTTTATATGCATATACGGCGTAGCCGGCGGGAGTATGCGCTGCGGCTGGAGATGTTCCTGGATTCAGCTGCTAAGTACGAGCTGCCGGTATCTTTTCCCTACACAGATGGCGGAATGAACCTGGCCGGATTCCTCGGAGGCGCCGCCAGGGATGCGGAGTGCTCGCGGCGGTTAAAGGAAAAAGGGTTGGATGTGCCGCCACTCTCTCAGTATTCATTGCGGGCGGCTTCGCCAGGCTTGCTCTTCGGCTTCACGGCGTTTGAGCC
>CAYOOS010000844.1:0-1843 GCA_964405585.1 uncultured Acidobacteriaceae bacterium
CCGCATTGACTTCGAAAGCCCAACCGATGCACCAGAGGAAAGCGAACTAGCAGAATAGCAGCAGAAACATAGGAGGCGACGA
The DNA here is from genome assembly GCA_964405585.1 of uncultured Acidobacteriaceae bacterium. Taxonomy (GTDB): domain Bacteria; phylum Acidobacteriota; class Terriglobia; order Acidiferrales; family UBA7541; genus Acidiferrum. The sequence goes on from CAYOOS010000844.1 coordinate 83, forward strand.
TGAAGCGAGAACGTGCGCTGAAGGTTGTGTTGGTGGTGGTGGGAGTGCTTTTTACGGCGGCGATTTATCCGCTGGCGACGCGCTTGTTGCATCCACAGAAGTGCGAATACTCTGATGTGATGCTGCTGAGTCTGTATGTCACGCTGGGGATCTTCTTGCTTATTGCGGTCCGGAACCCATCGGCGTATCGCAGCCTGATCGCGTTCGCCGCGTGGTCGAGTTTCGCTCACGCCTTGGTTATGGGCGTGCAGGCATTGCCGAATGCGAGCATGCGCGGAGACCTTTACGGCTCGGCTGCGCTGGTCGTCATCGGGGTAGTTTTGCTCGTGCTGGGTGCGGCAAAGCGGACCGCAGACGTCGCATAGGCTGGCACTCGAGACCGTTAGCTCGAAGAAATCCTTGCCGTGACTCAGACGGTTCTGTTGCGACTCCGCAAAAACCCCTTTTTCGCCTCGTGTTAAGAATCTGCGCCGGGGCCGATGGCAACGACGAAATAGGTGGCTGGGGTCGCTCCGACGTTTTTGATTCCGTGCTCGTCGTTGGAACTTACGAATCCCAGCGATCCGGGCCCCAAGTGATACGTCTTTCCGCTCACGGCAAGTTCCACCGTTCCTTCGCGAATGAGCCACATCTCCGAGTGCACATGATGGTGTGGCGGGTGCGGTGCGGCGCCCGGTGGCAACGTGGTTTCGTGCACTTCCAACGATTCTCCTGTCGCGAGCTTGCCCTTCAGCACATTACGGAACTGCGCATTCTTCTCAGTTCGAACGGGCAAATCGTCGAATGGATACGCAGCCGAGGGGAGGGAGTTCTGCGGTGCGGATGGGTCCTCGAGCGGGAGCAATGCAGGCAGCAGGACCATGGGAAGGACGGAACATAATTCGCGGCGAGTTAGTGGCATGGTGCCTCCTCGGAATTGGCAATTTTTGTCTTCGATTGCACAGTCATCGGGATCAGATCCGCAAACCCTGATGAACGAAGAACCATTGGCCGAGCTTATCACGCACGACTATCAGAGTGAGGGCTTACATGGCGAAGGGCAGATGGCAAATGAGTCCTGACTTGCGCCGTTACCGGAGGTGTGCGTAGTGGGGCGAAATTGTCTTCAAGATTCAGGGTCGCGGCAAGGGCTAAGAGATGAGGAGCAGAAAACCGCGCGCTGCTAGGCGACGGTGGCTCGGGATTTGGCCGGGTCGATCTCAATGCGGCCCTTGAAGTGCGCGCCGTCCTCGATGCTAATCCGCGCCGTGGAAATATCGCCGATGACCGAGCCATCTTTCTTGATATCGACGCGATCGCTGGCGTGAAGATTGCCCACGACTTTGCCGTAGACAATCGCCTCGCCCGTGTGAATTTCAGAATTGAGCTGGGCGGTGGAGCCTATGGTTAGACGACGGCCACGCAACGAAATGGGGCCATCCACTTTCCCGTCAATCTGCAAGTCTTCGGTACCGGTGAGATCGCCCGTGATTTGCAGGCCCGCACCCAAGCGCGCAGAACCGCGTGTAACCTGGCTATCGAGGCGAACGGATGAGGGTGAGCTGAAAGGCACCGCCGGAGATCCTGCTGCTTGCGCGGGCGACACGGCCGACGGCTCGGCCTGCGACTGCTGCTTTGTCCACATACTGCCTCCCTTATTTTGTCCAGAAGATATAGATTACGGCGCCGGCTGGGAGGGAGCGGCGTTGATTCACTCTAGTCTTTCGCGGCAAATCGAGGCAACCACCAAATAACGCGGGTTTCGCGGAACGACACTTGGCC
>CAYOOS010000845.1:0-1839 GCA_964405585.1 uncultured Acidobacteriaceae bacterium
CAATTCCGCGTCTATCTGAACAACCAGCAAATCGCCCAGTGGAGCGCCAACGATCATCTCCCCGCCACCATTCCCAATGGCGACTCTTCCACGCGCCACCGCATCCCAGCCGTCCAATTGTACCCAGGCAACGAGCTGCGCATCGAAGGCCGCCCCGATGGCCCCGAACACGCCGCCCTCGATTACGTCGAATTCATCCCCTCAAACCCGGCATGGGAGCCCTAAACTCTTACTGATGAGGAGCATCTCATGAACAGAAGAAGCTTCAACAAGCTCACAGTCTTCGGCGCGATGACCGCGCTGACTAAAGGGGCCAACCTGGAAGCGCGCACCGCTGCTTCCGATCAAAGCACGAAGAGCATGCCCGTCTACAAGCCCACCCTGAACTCGCTGCGGTCTCACGCTACGCCGGAGTGGTTTAAGGACGTCAAGTTCGGCATGTTCATTGATTACGGCCTCTACTCCGTAGCGGGCTACGCCCCCAAGTTGGACACCGGCGCCATGTATCCGGATTGGTATCTCTACAACATGTATCACTCTCCCGAAGTCGTGAAATACCACAAATCTACCTGGGGACCGGACTTCCAGCGCGACGATTTCATTCCTCTCTTCAAGGCGGAAAACTTTGATCCCGAGGAAATCGCCAAGATCGCAGCTGACGCCGGAATGCGTTACGTTGTGCCCTTCTGCAAACATCACGACGGATTCTGCCTCTGGCCCAGCAGCTTTACCAAACGCAATGTCATGGATATGGGCCCCAAACGAGACCTGATCGGCCCCCTGAACGATGCCTGCAAAAAACGCGGGCTGAAGTTCGGTTTTTATTTTTCGCTGGAAGAATGGGAATATCCCATTATTCAGGAAGGCAAGAAGATGACTCGCATCTGGACCACCGAAGACGATAACGCGAGCCAAATCGTTCCCTTTGACGAGAAAACCATGGCAGGCAAGGTCGCCGGCAAAGTTCCCGTGCAAGATTTCGTCAACGATTACATCATCCCTCAGGCCAACGAGTTCATTGATCGGTACGATCCCGATATCCTGTGGTTTGATGGCGACTGGACCACGTTCATCGAAGACTTGGGTTCCCGCCAGATCGCCAGCCATTTCTACAACCATGCTCTGGGCAGAAAAGAGGTGGCCTGCAACGATCGCCTCGGCCGCTACATGCGCTTCAACTCCGGCGACTTCTTCACCAGCGAATACGGCGCAAAAAAAACCGACCGGCTGGAACTCCTCCACTATTGGGAAGAGGATCGTGGGGTGAGCCAATCCTTCGGCTACAACTGGCAGGACACGGAAAAGAACATAGTTAGCACCGAAGATCTCGTCGACATGCTGGTGCGAATCGTGAGTGAAAACGGAAACCTCTTGCTGATCGTCAATCTCGATGGCAAAGGCGCCATGCCGGACTACATCCGCACCAGGCTCTACGACGTTGGCCGCTGGCTGAAGATCAACGGCGAAGCCATCTACAATTCCCGGCCGTGGCTAGTCGCCAACCAGGGCGAGCAACTCCGCTTTACGCAGAGCAAGGATGGCAGGTACTTGTACGCAATCCACAAGGGCTGGCCCGAAAAAGAGGTCGAGCTGCACGATATGTGGCTGGACACTTCCTCGAAAATCGAAATGCTCGGCGCCGATCAGCCTCTCCAGTGGAAAAATGTCCCCGAAGGCAAGTATGGCCGCGGTGGAAAAGTTACAGTGGAAATTCCGGAATCCCTGAATAGCAAATTCCAATCCGCTCCCGCCGTAACCCTCAAAATTGAGATTTCAAACTGAGCCAGTTTCCCCACGCGCCCGAATCCCCTCGCAAACCAATGACTCACGGAGGGTGCC
>CAYOOS010000846.1:0-1838 GCA_964405585.1 uncultured Acidobacteriaceae bacterium
GTGTTGATAGGACCGGTAGGCTCCTGCCCGGACGTATCCGTTCCCTGTGCATTGTCGCCGTTAGCGTTCGGCTGGCCATTGGCATTTGTGGGGATGTTCGCGAATCCGTTCGAGCCCGCCGAGGAATTGAACGAACTCCCACTACCGAAGGATGAGTTCCCGAACGATGAATTACCAAAACTCGAAGACGAATTCCCGAACGACGAATTGCCGAAACTGGAGGAAGATCCACCAAACGAGGAATTGCCGAAACTTGACGATGATGACGACGAAGCGAGTGACGACACCGGGACTCCCGGGCCGCCTGTGTTCTGGTTCAGAGGCTTCAAACTCCCGATGAGCTGGCCATTGGGTCCCACATAAATCAGCCGCCACGACCCGTCCACATCATTCATCGGGTCTTTATACGCCTGGCGCATGAAACGAATGCCAGTCTTCGGCTTCGTCAGATCATCCAGCTCGGTAGGAAACCGGTGCAACTTCATGTAGTAGCGTTTGATTCCGCGGACATACTGCTTGCCGCGCCAGATCATTTCCGTCTCTTTTTCCCGCCGTGCATCGGTTATGACGTTCGGGGCCGCCGCAATGGTCATCAGCACAAGAAGCGTAAGAAGAAACATGACGATCAGCAGGGCGTAACCCTCCTGGCTGCGGCCCCGCTTGCGCATTGAAGAGCGTTTTGTCATGCCGTTGGTCCTGGAATCGCCTCGAGCGGGTTGGAATTGCGCGCGCCCGTTTTGGTGTCTTCGTAATCTATTCTTTCGTTGCCAATGTGCACAATGCGAATATGGCTCTGCACGACCTCGCCCTCGCTCACGATGTGCACATCCTCGCCATCCAGCAAAAAGGCCTCACGCCCGCCGTTCGAGGGCAGATTGCCATAGCCGAAAAACTTCCATGACAATTGTGGCGGGACGATCACCTCTCGCGGCACGGTCTGATTCGGGAATGTGGGCTCCGCAGGTTTCTGCGCGACAGTCCCAGGAGCCTGTGCTGTCGGCGGCAGCGCCGACTCAATGAACGGATTGCGTCCCGAAGCCTTATATTCTGTTTTTTGCGCATCGCCCCGTTGCTTGAAGATAATGCTGAAATCCTGAGCGTTAATCGGCGTATAGCTTTCCGGATGCAGCGCCGCTGTCTCCGCCGTGCTTGGTTTGGGACCGAAATAGACATACCAGACCACCGCCGCGATCACCAGCAACGCGGCGAGCACCATGAGTTCTTTCCGTTGTTTCGTCAGTGCCATCATGCCTTCCGGAAATACGTGCGCAGACGCAGGTTGATCCGCAGCAGGTTCGCAGGTCCCTGCCCCGTCGAGTCCGTTTCCAACTGCAAGCTGTCCACGATGTAAACATTCTTGGAGCGCTGCAGGTGGTTGATGAACCGCACGATTCCGTTGTAGTCGCCCGCCACCGTGGCCTCGATTTCCACTTCGTTGAGATTGCGATCCGTCAATTCCTTCTGGCGATATTTCAGGTCGCCGATCAACAGGTGCGTGTCGGCCGCGAAACCATTCAGTTCCTCGGAAATTGCGGAGGATCCCTTGCTTGCGGGAGGCAAATCCGATTCGAATTCATCGAACTGCTTCAGCACCTGGGGGATATTCTTCTGAATTCCGGCGGCTCGCTCCACATCCGCCTTCATCAGTTTCGCCAGCCGGGTTTGCGTGGCAAGCATCTGCTGCGGTGTCTCACGCGCGCTGCTCATCTTCAGGTTGACGTAGGCCAAAGCCCCGTCCACCACCAGCAACACTCCCAGCAGTGTCAGGATGATCCGCTTTTTCAGGTAGAAGTTCCTCATAATCAGATCGTGGCGTATAGCGCCGTAAACTCCACTAT
>CAYOOS010000847.1:0-1837 GCA_964405585.1 uncultured Acidobacteriaceae bacterium
TGACGATGTCGAAGAAGTGCTCGCCATCCACAAGGTCGCCTAGCGCCCCTCGAACCAGATCGAAGTAAGGCTTAGCGGCCTCGTAGGCACTGTATTTCGGACTCGGCATCCGGGACTCTCCATGCGCTTCGCGAGGTTTCTGGCGAAAGAAGGGCTAGATATATATCGAAAACTTGTATCGAACAAGGTCAGTCCTCGAGCATGGTGAGCCCAGCTCTCACATTGCCCTTGGAATCGATAAGCTAGAGTCCTCGTTGCAGCACGCGCGCTTTATAGATGAGAAACTGACCGGTCTTAACGAGTATTAAAAAGTGGTCTCGCCAACTCTTGCAGCGATGTCGTCTCCGGATGCTCCGCCTTCCAGCGCATGGCGGCGGTAATTCGGGTTCGTCCGCTGGGATGATCAAAGAAGATGAACTCCTCGACCGGCCCGGGATCCATTTTGCGATATTCTCCCAGCAGCAAATCCACGTTGGCCTCGCCGTCCGGTTGACGAGCAGAATTCAGGCCGTACATGTCCGCCTCGAATTCCACGGTGCGCGAGATCGTGTTGGTCACCGGCGTCATGAAAAAGAAATAAACGGACAACCCTATCACCGCTAACGGTAGCACGGCGACATCGGTCATCTCCCGGATTCCCCATTTCTCTCCCCAGCGCGCCAGGCCGACCTTGATGAACCAGTTCAAGAAGGCGAATCCGATCACCACGACGACGCCAAACATGACCAATAACTTGTACGCGTGGTTGAGAACGTAATGCCCCATCTCATGTCCCATGGTGGTTTCAATCTCCGGTAAGGTGCAGCGGTTCAAGAGATTGTCGTTCAAGGAAATTCGCAGTGTTCCAGCGAAACCGCTGACGTTCGCGCTAACCCGGTTGGATTGCCGGGAGGCGTCGAATTCGTAAACGTCAGTTGCGGGAATCCCGTTGGCGCGCGCCATGCTGAGGATAGGATCTTTAATGCGAGGGTCTTGCAACACCGTGTATTTGTTGAATAGAGGCGAGATGTAAACCGGGGCGATCAGGATGATCAACGTCAGGAAGAAAATGGTCGCCGTGGCTCCCCACACCCACCAGTTAGTGCCCAGGCGCCGAACCAAGCCGAAGAGCAGAACTATCAGAATCCCGCTGAGCACTGCGTTCACGGCCAGCGCAACAAATTGGTCCAGCATCCAAGGCCCGAAGGTCTGATTCAGAAGGCCATACTTGTGCTCGCGGAAGTAGCCTTCATAAACAGTAAGCGGAAAGGTGAGTACAGAGGTGACTATAAAAAACTGCACCCAATAAAGCGCCGTCTGGAGCCAGTGAAAGCGGGTAATGCGCTCCGCCAAATCACGCATGCGCATGGACCATCGGAATCTGAGCAATAGCCACATGACAAACACGGTCAAGAGGAAGTCCCATAAGAGCAGCCAATAGCCGCCTTCAAAATAGGCGTTGGAACGAGCACGCTCGGAGGGGGGCATTTTCGCCAGATACGCTTCGACGGCTGCATTGACGTCGAAAGGCGCCGACCTTGCGAGCCGATCGGCGACTGGCGGCGCGGGCACAGGGTTCGCAGGGACGCTTTGCGCCGATGCGATGGCCGTGAAGATCAGACAAAACAGAACGAGTTGAACACCGTATTTCATTGCGCGAATCATTTGCCCTCCCTTGCAATCGAGGCATGCCATCGGTGTCTGGGAATCAATCGCTGACTTCATTCACGGCCGAAACACCAGTCGGGCGCCCTCTTCCGAGCTATTCCAGAGCGGTTCAACATCGCTGAGTGGTGCCGTCTTCGTGTTGAACTGGAACGGCCTTGTCGCTGCAATCTCGAAAAACTCTACGACCGCT
>CAYOOS010000848.1:0-1833 GCA_964405585.1 uncultured Acidobacteriaceae bacterium
TCCAACGAGCCCGGCATCTACATCCCCAACGAATTCGGACTGCGCTGCGAAGACGTAATGGCCATCAGCCCTGATGGCCCCGCCCAGCTCCTGACTCCCAAATTCCAATCCTCCCTGGAAAATCCCTCGGGCTAACCGATGGAGTGCGGCAGTTTGTGACACAGTCACTCCTGACTGTGCGTTTGGGTTCCCCCCTCTTCTCTGTGCCCTCTGTGCTCCTACCTCTGTGGCCTCTGTGGTAAGTATTTTCTTTGGCTTTGCCTGTCTCTGCACTTTCTGCGTCTCTGCGTTAAGTTTTCTTCGCTTCTTCCCCGCAAAACTCCACCACCCGCTCCTCCGCCCAAAACCGCTCCGCCCCTCCCAATCTAGAAATAAAGCCGCAATGTCCCCCATTCTTCGGCGCCACAAACCGCACAAACCGGTTTTCCCTCACTCCAGCCCGCAAGAACGACTCATACGGCACAAACGGATCATCCTGCGCCGTAATTAGGAACAGCGGCACGCGCACATCCCCGATCACTCTCCTGGCCCCCGCCGCCTCGTAATATTCATCTGCATCCTTGTACCCAAATGCCGGCGCTGTAATCGCATCGTCAAATTCTCGCACCGTCCTCACCCTTCCAATTCCATTCCGCGAATACCGCTCCGGATACAACTCCGCCTTCCTCCGGTACCGCGCCATCAATCCCTTCACGAAATGCCGCTCGTAAAAATAATTCTCCGGCTTCTCCAGAGCGTCCGAGCAAGCCGCCAAATCCATCGCCGGGCACACTGCCACCACGCCCCGCAACTCCTTCGGCGCGACTTCCCCAAATTCCCCCGCCATCTTTGTAACCAGGTTTCCCCCCATCGAATATCCCGCGAAGAAAATCTTCTCGAACCCCTCCGCAATCAGTTCCAGCAAAACCGCCCGGTAATCCCCGCTCATCCCGCTGTTGTACAACGTCGGCGTCAACCGCTCCGTTCCTCCACAATTCCGCTGGTTCATCCGCACCGCATGAAATCCCCGCGCATACGCCTTATCCGCAATCCCAATCGCATAGTTCGATTCGCTCGAACCCTCCAGCCCGTGCACCGTCACGATCACCGGCGCATCCTTCCGCTTCCCCGGCTGCCAACTGCACATTCCCTTCAGTTGCGTCTCCGCATCCACGCGAAACAATCGTTCTTCCGGCGGCGGCAACAAAAACTCCCTCTTCAAAAACGCTCCCGCCACCGTCTGCAGATGCCCATTCCAAAGCATCCGGTGCGCCTCAAACTCCCTAAGCTCTTCGCTCATGTCTCTAACTTTATCATTAGGTCGCACACCTTCCCTCCCCGCACTCGTCGGTTCTCAATTTTTATTTGTTCTGGTTGACTCATCAGTATGAGGACTCTCGACCGATGCCCCATGTTGTCGCTGCCCGTGTTAGGTTGGAGATGAAATGTTGAGACTGAAGAAGCTGATAACAATAGTTTGCGTTTCTTTCTTCGCTTCCTGCGCAATCATGACATCAGCGGAGACTAAGCCAAAACTGAAGGTTGCTTCCGACGGTTTCCCCGCCGGACATGATACGCCCGAGGGAGTCGCGTCCGACCTGACACGCGCTCTTGTCCGCCACGACACCACCCTTTTCAGCGAAACTTGCATCGGCCTTTACTCCCAAGGGGAATCGCGGACCGCTTACCACAATTTTATGCGCGCCTCCATTGAAAAGATGCAGCAGGAAGCTAAACAACAGGCGGCGGGTATCCGCCCCTCATCAAGCAGTCCGAAACTAATCCTCAAGGTGTTCGCTGCCCGTCATCTCCACCGCAACGGGTCCGCGTCCTACGGTTACGTCTCGTTCAACT
>CAYOOS010000849.1:0-1832 GCA_964405585.1 uncultured Acidobacteriaceae bacterium
ACAGAAACGTTGGCCCCCTGCGCACATCGGCGCCGATAGCCGACATATCTTTGTCCACGCTCGCGTACGTCTGATACATCACTTCCACTCCGTCTTTCTCCAGGATCACGAACCCCAGTTTGTTTCCTTCGGGCACTTCGTTGGTCTTCGTGAATCCTAATCCGTCCACCCAAAACGGCAACACCGGCTCAATCTCCTTCACAAAAAGCACGGGCGTCAGTTTCTTGATCACGGCTTTCTTCTCCTTTACTCTGCAGTTGTTTTTCTTCTTACCCTGCCAAATCCAGGTACTTGAGGGTGCCCCATCCTTCGCGTCTTATGCGAAGGGTGGGATCTTACGATCCAAAGTCACTGTCGTTCTTCTCGCCTGCCATCTGTCCTACTACCACCCCAAAAACCGCTTGAGCCGAACACCGGAAATGCGCTATATTCTGCTTCCGCCTATGGCGAAAGTAAAGCGAAATAAGAAAGGTGCTCCCATGACCCAATCACGCTGTCTCCAAGATCTCATCTCCGTCGGCCCGGCCATCGAACGCGATTTCCATTTGCTCGGCATCCACTCGGTCTCGCAACTCGCCAAGCACGATCCCCACAAACTCTACACCCGCCTCGAACACTTAACCGGCCAACATCAGGACCCCTGCGTCCTAGATACGTTCCAAGCCGCCGTAGCCCAGGCCCGCAACCCACGCCTTCCCGCGGAAAAATGTCAGTGGTGGTATTGGAGCCGCAAGCGCAAGGCCGCCCGGTAGGGGTCCAGCCCGCCGGAGGCGGGGACCCCAAGTCCGCAAGTTTTCAATTTAAGGTAATTTCCTTCCGAAATTCCGGCGCTAAATGTTCAACGCCCCGGAATACACCAGCCGTGCTTTTCCGGTATCCCCGCGTTCAATCCGTCCAATCCTATAAAACTTCTCGCGCCGCCGCTTCAAGTCCGCTTCCACTTCCTTCACATGCGCCGATGGCACCACGACCACCATCCCCACTCCCATGTTGAACGACTGCAACAATTCGTCCGTCTCAATTTCCCCGAGCTTTGCCAAATACTTAAAGATCGGCGGAATCGGCCACGCATCCAAATCAATAATCGCCTTCACGCCGCTAGGCAGCACGCGCGGCAAATTCCCCGGCAGCCCTCCGCCAGTGATGTGCGCCATTGCGGAGACCCACCCGCGCGCCACAATCGTTTTCAGCGCCGGCGCATAGCAAAGGTGCGGCTTCAGCAACTCCGCCCCAATCTTGTTCCCCACTTCCGCAACGTACGTATCCGGCTTTTGCTTGGCAACCTCAAACACCAGTTTCCGCGCCAGTGAATATCCGTTGGTGTGCAATCCCGCCGACGGCAACGCCAGCAGCGTGTCCCCCGGCTTCACCGCTTTCCCGTTCAGCACCTTCGCCCGTTCCACCGCGCCAACAATAAATCCCGCCAGATCGTATTCCCCGGGCGCATAAAATCCCGGCATCTCCGCCGTCTCTCCGCCTATCAGCGCGCAACCCGCCTTCCGGCAGCAGCGGCTCATGCCATCCACAAGCTGCTCAACAACGCTTGCGTCCAGCTTCCCCATCGCCAGGTAATCCAGAAAAAACAGCGGCTCCGCCCCCTGCACCAGTATGTCGTTAATGCAGTGATTCACTAGGTCCCCGCCCACCGTCGAGTGCACTCCCATCGCCATGGCAATCTTCAGTTTCGTGCCCACGCCATCGCAGCTCGACACCAGCACCGGTTCTTTCCATCTCTTCAGATCCAGCGCAAACAGCGCGCCGAATCCCCCGATCCCTCCAAGTACGGCGGGCGTAAATGTGCGGCTTGCCAGATGACGTATCCGCTGCTTCGC
>CAYOOS010000850.1:0-1832 GCA_964405585.1 uncultured Acidobacteriaceae bacterium
TGATCGGAGGCGCGCAAACTGAAAACGCTCTGCATTATCAGGCGCTAGGTTTGGCAATTGGCCTGCGACTCGTCATGTCTACTTGATGTTTAGAGCTTATTCGATCTCCCGTTCTGTCAGACCGCCGAGGACCTTGTTTCCCTTCCTAGCAATATGGCAGGCTTGATCTAGCAATTCTTCCCCAAATGCCAGATCCCCGGTTTCCCTGTTGACTCGGTCTTCGAGAATAACAAATCCCTTAGTCCCATCACTCCGAGTCAACCCGACAACCACGACGGTGCGATTGCCCATATCTCGCGTTGCATCTGGCAATCTCTCTGCCAGAAGTCTAAATGGGTTGTTTGGGATAAGGCGCTCGCCCGTTACCCACATTGCCATGTAGCGGTGCCCGAAAAATGAAACGTTGAGAAACGCCCATTGATCCCCGATTCTCCGCTCATTCTCATGCAGCGCCTCCAAGGTCTCGGCACGGATACAGGAAACGTGGATGTGCAGCTGATCCTGCGAACGGCTCGCAGCCGAGTTGATTGCCAGGCCAATGCCATCTCGCGGAAGTGTTTCCTGCAGCGCCTCGTTGATGTAAGTTCGAACTTCCCACGCGTCAGCGAAATAGTTCGGTGCGTCTGGCCCACGTACGATTGGACTCTCGATGCCGGAGATTCGAGCAGTAGGGATGAGCAAGAATTGAGTGCCCCCTCTTGGGTCCCGTATGATCGCGAATCCGTTTTCGACCCCTCCGTTTAGATCGACTTGAAGGCAGGGCCTTGGGTTATGGTATTCGGACTGGCCCGGGACGCATAAATTGTGTACAACTTCCCACAAGGTGTTGGGAGGCAGTTCTCTTTGAGCGGCATCTGCTGCGAGCAACAGAAAAGCGGCACAACCGCAACTCACCGCAACAACAGCCGATGTACAAAAAAGGATGAGGCGGCCACCGAACCTGCCTTGTTTGGTGTCGTGGGATAGCCCGGCGTTCATCTCACACTACTCCCTAATGGATCGCACGCCCGGACAAGGCAAAAGTTCAGCTATGTTTGCCTTGGCTCAGTGTCTGTTCTGATAGCACGCAGGTAGGCTGGGTTCCTTTTCGCGGAGATGCTTTCTCCATCGTTTACATCCAACTGCGGCGATGATCGCCCCATGCGTTCGTATTTGGAACGATCAGAACTTTGGTGCGGACTCAAAATTAGCCTATCCCTCTGCCACCGTCTTAAACACGCTCAAGTAATTCGGCGCGGCGCGATCAATCGAATAGTAATGGCGGTTAGCGGCTAGTGCGGTCGCCAGCCCTTCATACCGCCTCCTTGCGCTCACAATTGTGCCAGGCAAGTCATTTTCGTCCAGTGCGATGCCGAATTTACCTCCCAATTCACTACCGCTTCCCAGTCCGGGATTATAGATTGCTGGTAAACCCGCGCATAATCCCTCCATAAGGCTGTTGGGACAGACGTCGCGGATCGCCGGATGCAGAAAATAATGGCCGCGCTCGTAAAGTTGCGCCATCTCGTCGTGCGAAAGAACGCCGGCGAGCTCGACCTTGCCCCGATCCAAATGTTCCGGCCACACGCCGGAGTGGATAACTTTAACTCCCGGAAGGAGTGAAAGTGCGGCGATGATATCCTGTCTCTTGACGCTGTTTGTCGACATTGCCGAGGAGACCAGAATCAAATCCTCTCTTGCCCCTAGGCGTTTGGCGCCGGCAGGTACGTTTAGAAAGGTGGGGGAGGCGCCGTTATGAATGACCGTGTGGTTTTTGCCTTGGTAGCCGAAGCGATCGAAAAACTTTTTTTGGAAGCTGCTTTGGAAAATTACGAAATCCGCCATATTAAGAA
>CAYOOS010000851.1:0-1827 GCA_964405585.1 uncultured Acidobacteriaceae bacterium
CCGCCAAATTGAAAGCGACTTGCACCGCGCCGCACGGATCAAGCCCCGCGCCGACCTTGCCGGAAAGACGGGTGTGTTTCAGGGCCGCTGGCTGCGCCAAGCTTCCGTTTCGGCCAATAAACTCCTTGCGATCGCCGGTGAGAGTGCGCGTGGTATCATTCACGTCAAGGAAGACGATGCGGTCGGGAAATTCGGTATTGTAATGATTGCGCGCCAGCAACGCTCCCGTCTTGAGGTCCACTTCGGTTTGCACGTGCAGCAGACTTTTCTGTCGCAAGTCGCTCAGCACCCATTCCCAGTAACCGGTGGCCGACAAGCTGCGTGGACGCCCTGAGACATTGCGCAATTTTAAAACCGTGAACTTGACTGGAGCGTCCATCGCCACATAGACCCACAACTCGGAGGCGATGCCGTTTTCGGTATGCTCGAACACAGTGTAACCGAAGCCATGTCGAATGATATAGGGCGTGGCACCGCGCGCGGGCAACGGTGTGGGAGACCAAAACTGTCCCGTCTGCTCATCGCGAATATAGAAGGCTTCTCCTGTGGTGTCCTGGACAGGATCGTCGCTCCAGGGCGTCAGCCGAAATTCATGGGAGTTTTCCACCCAAGTGTAAGCGGCGCCGCTCTCGGAAATGACCGTTCCGAAATGAGGATTGGCCAGCACATTGATCCACGGCGCCGGAGTCATCTGGCCGGGCTGAAGGGTGATGACATATTCGTGGCCGTCGCGGGTAAAGCCGCCCAAGCCGTTCGCAAAAATCAGCTCGCGCGCTGGGAGTGGCGCGGGCCAGTCCACGGACGCGAAGCGGGTAGGCGTCAAGGCGGGAACCAAAGGCTCCAAAACACTTCGGTATTCCAGTTGCTCCTTCAAAGTTCCCTTTTCATCGTCCAGAAAAACTCGTGCCGCCGCTTGCAGCAGCACTCGGTCATCGTTGGGAATCTGTTCGAGCCGCCGGACGAAGATGCCGCCCGGTTTGTCCAGCATTTGCGCTTCAATGCCGGAAGCAATCAAGCTGGTGATCTGGTCTTGCAAGGGTTGGCGGTAAACAGAAACGTCTTCGTTCAGGATGACGAGATCCACCGTCAGTCCTTTCATGCGCCAATAGGAGTGTGCTTGGATCAATTGCCTCACGATATCAATCTTCCCCATGTCGCTGATGCGAAGCAGGATGATCGGTGCGTCGCCCGAAATGCCGTAGCTCCAAAGGCCGCTTTGACCGCGCCGGTTGCTGAGCAGCACGCTGGGATTGGCCCGGCGGGCGGGGTCGGCATAAATTAGCGCGCTGGCCAAACGGCCATAGAGCTGGGCCTCCGGCTCCGAGGCGTTGAGCTGCCGCAACGTCACCTGGCTATGGGTCCAGGCTAAATCGAAGGCGCGGTCGGCCATGCGCGAGCTTTGATATTTTTCCATGAGCGCCAGCGCGGCGTCCCGGCTTTCGGTCGCGCCAAGCACCAAGTCCATGACGGCGGTTTCGTGCGGAGGCAAAGTGATCGTCCGCCTCAGTGAAACGATGGGATCGAGCACGGAACCGGCGGTGTTGGACAAAGGCGATAGGCCTTGCATCGCGGCCGGGTTGGCTAAAGTTCCGCCGCGCCCGACAAACCGGGTGCGGTCGGTTTCGCAGGAGATTTCCCCTTGTTCGCCCCCTTGGCCCACCATGAGATGCAGCAGCCACGGCGGTTTTTCTTCCTCGGATCGGGCGCGGCGGGTGCAGAGAAGGGCTGAGGATTTTGGCGCGAATTCTGTTTGCACAAAGAGATTGCTGAAAGCGGGATGGGCCGCGTCGGCGTCCGGACTGGCGAGCACCACTTCGGCGTAAGTGG
>CAYOOS010000852.1:0-1827 GCA_964405585.1 uncultured Acidobacteriaceae bacterium
CCATGGGCCGTTCGTGCGGCGAGATGCCGCCATGAGTTTCACGGCTGTCTGCTTCAATGCTTGGGTGTGTTCGTCCTGCTGGCGCTGTTGCCGTCCGCCGCGCTGGCACAGACAGCTCCCGTGCAATATGCGCAGGCCGACATCGCATTCGGGTCGCAAATATTCAAAGCGCAGTGCACGGCATGCCACGGAGCGAATGGCGATTCCATTCCCGGAGTGAATTTTCGCGCCGGGCAGTTTCGGGTACCGGTGTCTTCCGATTTCGACTTGCGCACGATCATCACAACCGGCGTAGCGGGAACCGCCATGCCGTCGTTTAATTTCGATACGGCGGAGCTTACCGAAATCATCGCTTATCTTCGCAATATGAGCGCCTACGCGGAGCGCGGCCAAGCGCTGTTCGAAGGAAAAGGCAAATGCGCGAACTGCCATCGCGTGAACGGAAAGGGCCCTCGCGTCGCCCCGGACTTGAGCGACGTCGGCGCGACCCGCACGGCTGATCTTCTCGAAAAGACGCTTCTCGACCCGACGGCTTCGATGTTGCCTGTGAACCGTTCTGTTCGCGCAGTCACCAAGGATGGGAAGGTCATCACCGGGCGGCGGCTCAACGAAGATACTTACACGGTCCAATTGATCGACGAGCATGAAAATCTGGTGGCGCTTGATAAAGCGGACCTGCGCGAGTACACGGTAATCAAGACCTCCTCCATGCCGCCATACAAGGACACCTTCAGTTCACAGGAAATCGCCGACGTGCTGGCCTATCTTTTTTCCTTGAAAGGTTCCAAATGAATCGCCAACTGCGCGGATCATTTCTCCTTCTTTTGTCTGCGCTGCTCCCGATTTCACTTGCCGCCCAAGTCTCCAGCGAGCGGTTGCTGCATTCCTCGGATGAACCGCAGAATTGGCTCCTTTACTCCGGCGGCTACTCCAGCCACCGTTACAGCCCGATGCGGCAGATCGGTCCTGCCAACGTGAAGGATCTCGAGTTGAAATGGGTGTTCCAGGCGCAATCGCTGGAGAAGTTCGAGTCGACTCCCCTCGTCGTGGATGGGGTGATGTACATGACGCAGGCGCCCGATGACGTTGTGGCGCTTGATCCCCAGACCGGACGGGCGTTCTGGGTGTACCACTACAGCCCGTCGGCCGATGCCAAGCCTTGCTGCGGGCGCGTGAATCGCGGACTGGCCATGTTGGGCGACACTCTGTTTATGGCTACCATCGACGCGCACCTGATCGCCATCGACGCCAAGAATGGCCACCCTGTCTGGACTGCCAAAGTTGCGGATTCCGCGGCGGGGTATGCAATGACGCTTGCGCCGCTGGTAATAAAAGACAAGGTGCTCGTCGGTGTTGCCGGCGGTGAATACGGCATTCGCGGCTTCATTGCCGGATATGAAGCGAAAACCGGCAAGCAAGCGTGGAAGTTCTATACGATCCCGGGCCCCGGCGAACCAGGGCACGAAAGCTGGAGCGGAGATTCGTGGTTGCACGGAGGCGCTTCCGTATGGGTCACCGGTTCCTACGATCCTGAGCTCAACCTGACCTACTGGGGGATCGGCAACCCCGGACCGGACTTCAACAACGCCCAGCGGGAGGGCGACAATCTTTATTCCGATTCTATCGTCGCACTGGACCCTGATACCGGTGCCCTGAAGTGGCATTTTCAATTCACACCGAATGACCCGCATGATTATGACGCGGTGCAAATTCCCGTCCTCGTCGATACCCAGTGGAGCGGAACGCCGCGCAAGCTGCTGCTATCGGCGAATCGCAACGGCTTCTTTTACGTGCTGGACAGAACGAACGGCAAGTTTCTTCTGGGCC
>CAYOOS010000853.1:0-1824 GCA_964405585.1 uncultured Acidobacteriaceae bacterium
CCATGCTTTCTTTTGCGATCGTGTACGATGCGAAAGCCAACAAGCTTTACGGGCTGAATGCCAGCGGCTGGGCGCCCAAAGGCCTCAGTATCGAGCTCCTTCAAAAAGTTGGCTTGCGCGAAATGCCGGAAGCCGGCATCCACACCATCACTGTCCCCGGCGCCGTGGACGGTTGGCAAAGACTCGCGGACAAATTCGGCCGGAAGAAGCTCAACGAAGATTTGGCCCCCGCGATACGCACCGCTCAAAATGGCTACCCGGTCACGGAAATGGTGGCGATGTACTGGGCTGGTGCAGCGGATTATCTGCGGGGCGACGAAACGGCTGCCAAGCTCTATTTGCCGGAGGATCGCCCGCCAAAGGCCGGTGAAATCTATCGCAATCCGGAGCTGGCGTGGTCCCTGCAGCAGATTGCCCAACACGGCCGCGATGCTTTCTACAAAGGTGAAATTGCGCGGCGAATCCTGGAAACCATGAAGCGTCACGGCGGCACCATGACCGCTGCCGACCTTGCCGAATACACCGCCGAATGGGTCGAGCCTATTTCCACCACCTATCGCGACTGGACCGTTTACGAGATGCCTCCTAATGGGACGGGAATTGCCGCGCTGGAAATGCTCAACATCATGGAGAATTTCCCTCTCGGCCAGAGGGACTATGGTTTCGGCTCCGTGAAAGCGCTGCATACGATGATCGAAGCTAAGAAAATTGCCTACGCCGACATGGCGAGATACATTGGCGACCCGCGCGGCCAGAAATTGCCAGTGCAAGCGCTGCTTTCCAAGGAATGGGCGGCGCAAGCAGCCAAATTGATCAATCCGGAGAAAGCGAATTGCGACGTTCCCGCCGGAAATATTCCCATGGGCAACGACACAACGTACCTGAGCGTGGTGGATCGCGATGGAAACATGGTTTCGTTGATTCAGAGCAACTACAACGAATTTGGCTCGGGGATCGTCGCGTCGGAAACGGGTTTCGTGCTTCACAATCGCGGCGCGCTGTTTACGCTGAATGCCACTTCACCCAACGCTCTGGCTGGCCGCAAGCGCCCGCGCCACACCATCATCCCGGGTTTCGCAAAAAATGGAGATATACGCCTTGTGTTTGGCATCATGGGCGGCTGGAACCAATCGCAGGCTCACGCGCAATTCATTGCCGACCTGGTGGACTACAAGATGAATATCCAGGCAGCTCTGGAAGCGCCACGCTTCACCAAGCGCACCTTTGAAGGCTGCGACGTCCAGATGGAGAATCGTTTCTCGCAGAAGACACGCGACGAACTCACCGCCATGGGGCACAAGATCACGGTTATGGGCTCCTTTTCCTCCGCTGTCGGTGGTGGCCAGGCGGTTCTGCGCGATTTTGCCAAGGGCATCAACTACGGCGCATCTGACCCGCGCAAGGACGGCGCTGCCATCCCGGAATTTCCTCCCGACTAGCGGCTGTCGGTCTACCACAAGAATAAATCGAAGGGTACCTTCCCTATTTGGTACGTGAGGGGGAGTACGGCAAAAGAGTTCCAGAAACGTGCAGAATGTGAACAGGTGTTCCTCAAAATCTTTGGCCAGGGCCCGTCGGGATCTGCTAACACCTGTCTTTTCAATACAATGGACTCCGCTAAGGGTGGTGTGAGAGTTGCAATCACTACTCGCTACGGAAATCTTTATTCAACGCGCACGCCCAGTAGGGAGGCAACCATGCAGTCCCGAATCGGCAAAGTCCTGACGCTGGCATGCGGCTTGGCCGCCGGCACCCTTTTGGCGGGCAGCGTGGCCCGGGCGCAGAGCACAGAAGTGGCGGGAGAATATGAATGCACGCAGTCGC
>CAYOOS010000854.1:0-1812 GCA_964405585.1 uncultured Acidobacteriaceae bacterium
AGCCGTTTCTTCCGAATCCGCTGCGGGCGGACGTTCGCCAATGGCGGTTCCCAGGTCCCGCCCATCGCACATCAGCAGCAGCGTGGCCACCGATTCCAGCGCGTGCAGCAATCCAAACATTCCCGATTGCCTTTCACTTATCGTGTAGGGCAGCGATTCCAGCAGCCCCCGCTCCAGCGTGATCCAGTAGGACGTGGTATGCATCTCGTTTTCCGGCAATTCCAGTTGCCCCGCGCCCACATTTTCATTCGTAAAAAATTTGATCTTCTTGAACCCCACCACCTGCGACCGCACCAGCACATCCCCATGCGCGCTCTGGTGGCACAGGCATTCCTGCCTGTGCTCTTGGGTTGATCCCGAAGGTACATGCCCATGCGTCGCCGCAATCTCCAGCACGCGCACCTGCGTATACCGGATCGCGTCCGTGTAGTAATCCACCTCCACCTGCTTCACGTACGCCTTGCGTTCCTTAAAATCCAGATGCTCCACGTGATACTGCTGCCCGCCATGAAGATAGATGGCCTTCTCATGCACGGTGGTCAACGCGCTCGGAAAATCCACTTCACCAATCACCAGCGGCTGGCCCGTAATATCAATGATCACGAAATTGTCGCTCGTCACCGAACGCAGGCTGACGGTGTCCGCCGGATAAGCTTCGTGCGTCCAGTGATAATTCTCTCCCGCCAGATGCAGGTACCCCGCTTCCGCCAGCCGCGCGCAAAGATCGCGTAAATCCACGTCGCCAAACTTTTCCTGCGGGCCGATGGGCAGCTCAAACGCCGCGCATTTCAGGTGGTTGATCAGGATTTCCAGATTGTCTGGCTGGATGAACGCATGCTCCGGCGTGTTCCCGAAAAAGTAGTCCGGATGCCGCACGATAAATTGATCGAGCGGCGAAGACGAAGCCACCAGCACGGCGCAACTGCTCCCGCTGCGCCGTCCCGCTCGCCCGGCGCGTTGCCACGTAGCCGCAATCGTTCCCGGGTAACCCGCCATCACCACGGAATCCAGCGATCCCACGTCAATCCCAAGCTCCATCGCCGAAGTGGTCACCACGCCGCGAATCCGTCCTTCGCGCAGGCCTCGCTCAATCTCCCGCCGTTCATTCGGCAGATACCCGCCGCGATAACCGCGAATCGTTTCCGGCTTGCCCGGCAGTTGTGGATTGGCCTGTTGCAAGCAAGTGAGAATAATCTCCGTGTGCAATCGCGAATTCGCGAACACCATCGTCTGCAAATCGTGTTTCAGGAATTCCTGCGAAACACGCGAAGCTTCGTTGATGTAACTCCGCCGTATGCCAAGCGCGCGGTTCACCACCGGCGGGTTGTAAAACACAAACGTCTTCTCCGCGGCGGGCGCGCCATTTTCCGCCAGCACTTCCACATCACCCTCAATTAACCGCGAAGCCAGCTCGCCCGGATTCGCAATCGTCGCCGAGCAGCAGATGAACTGCGGCTCGCGCCCATAGAATTTCGCAATCCGCCGCAGCCGCCGCAGCACATTGCAAAGGTGGCTCCCGAAAACGCCGCGATAGTTGTGCAGTTCATCCACCACGATGTACCGCAAATTTTCAAACAACCGCGTCCATCGCGTATGATGCGGCAGGATGCCGGTGTGCAGCATGTCCGGATTCGTCAGAACAATGTGGCTCTTCTCGCGAATCGATTTCCGCGCGTCCGTCGGCGTATCCCCGTCATAGGTGAAAACACCAAAGGAGTTCTCCAGCCTCTGGTTCAAATCGTAGAGTTCCGCCAGTTGGTCCTGCGCCAGCGCCTTGGTAGGGAACAGGTACAGCGCCCGCGTGTCCGTATC
>CAYOOS010000855.1:0-1808 GCA_964405585.1 uncultured Acidobacteriaceae bacterium
AAAAGTCGTCACGGAGGTTGTGCGCCGCGCGGGTGTCGATCCCGCGCAGGTTGATGAGGCCATCATGGGCAACGTGGTTCAGGCCGGGCTCGGGCAGAATCCCGCGCGTCAGGCTGCGCTGCGCGGCGGCCTTACTTCGCGCGTCGCTGCCATGACCATCAACAAAGTGTGCGGCTCGGGTTTGAAAGCCGTGGGACTCGCCGCACAAGGCGTGACGCTCGGGGAATCGGAAATCGTCGTCGCGGGCGGGATGGAATCCATGTCGAATTGCCCGTACCTGCTGAAGGGTGCGCGCGCTGGCTATCGCTTTGGCAATCAGGAAATGTTCGACTCCATGATCGTCGACGGCCTGTGGGACGTCTACGAGAACTTCCACATGGGGATGACTGCCGAACTGGTGGCCGACAAATTTAAGATCACCCGGCAGGAGCAGGACCAGTTCGCCCTGGAGAGCCATCGCAAGGCGGTTCATGCGATCAAGTCCTGCTTCGTTAGCGGGCAGATTGTGCCGGTGGAAATCCCGCAAAAGAAGGGCGACGCCGTCATCATCACGACAGACGAATCCCCGCGCGAGGACACTTCGCTCGAAGCCCTTGCCAGGCTCAAGCCCGCGTTCAAAAAGGACGGTACCGTAACCGCTGGCAACGCACCTGGAACGAATGACGGCGCGGCGGCGCTCGTCGTCACCAGTGAACGCAGCGCGGAGCGGCTTGGCAAGGCGCCGATGGCGCGTATCGTCGCGCAGGCCGTTAGCGGAGTGGACCCGAAGTGGGTCATGATGGCCCCGGTCGATGCTGTCGAAATGGTTCTGAAGAAAACCGGCTGGGACCGCGACAAAGATGTCGATCTCTACGAACTGAACGAAGCCTTCTCCGTCCAGGCCATTGCCGTCACGCGCGAGCTGAAGCTCAATCCTGAAAAAGTAAACGTGAATGGCGGCGCGGTAGCGTTAGGACATCCCATCGGGGCATCTGGCGCGCGCGTCCTTGTAACGCTGCTCTATGAATTGCAACGCCGCAACCTCAAGCGCGGCATTGCGGCTCTCTGCTTGGGTGGGGGCAACGCGGTGGCCCTCGCCATCGAGCGGCTTTAATTTTTAAGGTCTCGTTCTGTTTTCGCTCCCGAAATGGGGAATTTCGCCGAGCAACTGCTTTCCTTCTTCGTTACGGTTCCGCTATGATTCGTGTGGGTTATGTGGTCCCCTGATTGCAAAACCAAATACCGCGCCGGCTTCCTGCGCCGCTCCGATTGCGGCGGCGTAACTCGTCAAGTACATGGAATCCCCAGTGCGGGGTAATCGTCGGCAAAACGCCGACGGTCCGGAACTGCTATGGAGCGGCGCCGACCAGTCCACTGCCGCTGCGATCAACACTGCTCTGGCTAAAGCTGGGATTCCATATCACACTCAAACGCGAGGCCCTGAATTCCGGCCCGGCGTTTCGCAACCCACCCAGGCGATTTTCGTCCCTTCCAGCCATCATGATGCAGCGCAGGCGGTGCTGAAGTCGCTGCGCTTGGATTGATACAGGTCCGTCGGGCATTTCTCCGTTGGGATTTGAAAGTTTTGTTGATTCTACCTTTCCTTCCTTTCCGGATCGCGCTTCCGCTATCATCAACCCCTTATGGCACCGATGCCTGAAACCGCGATCAAAACAGTTGGCGTGCTGGGAGCTGGAACGATGGGCGCGCGGATTGCGGCGCATCTCGCCAACGCCGGAATTCCGTGCTATTTGCTGGATATCGTTCCCAAAGAATTGAATGCCGAAGAAAAACGCAAAGGCATGACTTTGGAAACTCCCGCGGTGCGA
>CAYOOS010000856.1:0-1802 GCA_964405585.1 uncultured Acidobacteriaceae bacterium
TACCCAGACTCGTTCGGCCGCCTTCCTCTTCTCAAGCGAGATGAGATGGATGACAACGGAAAGAAGGTGTGGGACTTCCTCATCACTCGAGGAGGTACGCAGTTCACGAACGAATACGCAATTCGCACCTTCTGTGCGGAGTCGGAAACACCCGCGGCGCAACTGCAACCCTGCATCCCCGGAACATGGAACATGCGGTTGTATAGTCCGTACGTCGCGAAAGAGACGTATGAGTTGCGCTACTACCTCGGCCACGAAAGCGTTTTGGGGCCTGTTTTGCAGGAAGTGGCAGTCCTGGTGGCCGCCCGGGAAGTCAATGGCGTCGGAAATGTGTACCTGTGGACGGACCACGAGCACGGCGTCGCGCGGCAGCTGGGCATCAAACCGGAGGTCATCGATATTATTAAGTATCGGAAACCAATTACTGGGATAGATGAAAAGCAAGCGTGTGTTATCGAGTACGGCCGGGAACTAATCGGGCCGCATGCCCTGACGTCGGAAACATTCGCGCACGCCCTGAAATTGTTTGGCAAGAAGGGCGTCGCTGAACTGACCGAGGAATTAGGCCAGTATGTGGTCATGGGCATGGTAAATAAAGCGTTTGATATGCACAACCGCCCCAATCAAGAAGCATTGCGATCAGAGGTGGCTAAAGCATTCGGCCATGACTGAAGTGTTGGAAGTACGCCCGCACACTGCCCCGAATATCCGCCCAAGACGTAACGCGCGCATCAGCGCCAATCGACGCAAGGTACTAGCGTCCTTTCTGCTGCTTTTCCTTGGTCTGGCAGGCCGCACTGCATCCGCTCAGGTCGATTTGTCTGGGGTCTGGGGCCAGAAGATGCACGAGGATGAACCCGAGCGAGGGGCGGGGCCGGAGATCGGGGATTACACCGGGTATCCAGTCAATGACGAAGCGCGCCTGAGGGCTGACGCCTGGGACGCACAAAAGTGGGAGATGGTAGAACATGAGTGCCAGCCGCATCCGGCAGATTACGCGCCGCGCGGGCCAGGGGACATGCGGATCTGGCCGGAGGTGGACCCGATCACAGAGGGAGTATTGGCGTGGCACACGACGCTGAATTTCATGCTCCCGCACCGAACAATCTACATGGACGGACGGCCTCATCCCTCTGAAAACGCGCCTCACACATGGCAGGGGTTCTCCACCGGGGAATGGGACGGCGACATGCTGAAGGTGACGACAACCCATTTGAAGGAAGGATGGGTTCGGCGGAACGGCCTGGTGCGCAGCGACCGGGCTATCTTGCTCGAATATTACATTCGGCACGGGAACTACTTCACGCTGGTCACGGATATAAAGGACCGAATCTATTTGACGGAGCCGCTGATTCGAACCTCGAACTGGATCCTGGACATGGGAGATCAATTGCTGCCCAATTACTGCATTCCGAGTGTCGAGGTTCCTCATCCCAAGGGCTATGTCGCCTTCCATCTGCGGGGAGAGAACCGGTGGCTGAACGAGTTTGCGTCCCGGTGGGGGATACCCGTAGAGGCCGCACGTGGGGGGGCGGAAACCATGTATCCGGAGTATCAAGAGAAGATGGCGAAAATGCCGCCGCCACCGAAACTTCCGGAGCGCCAAGAGACGAAACAATGAAAAGAAACGCGCGAGTGTGTGGGAGCATTCTGCGGGGGGCGCTTGCACTCATCGCGGGGCAGGGGAAAGACAACCGAAATTTCCACGTTGCGTCGACAGGTACGGCTATTCCACAGCCACGATCGGCCACAACGGGCGGCACGGGGCTGGATTCCACTTGGATCCATCTGGCTCGCGCTTG
>CAYOOS010000857.1:0-1801 GCA_964405585.1 uncultured Acidobacteriaceae bacterium
CGGGTGCACATCACGCTGGTGAATGGGACGATCCAGTTTGGCCAGCCGGCGAATAGTGTGGTGTTTGCGGCGGTGTTTCATGGGGATGGGCGGGTGAAGGTGGACCCGCCGAATGCGATTGAGGCGCAACAACTGCAATTGTTCACGAAGCAGGGCAGGATTGACTACAAGTTCTCGGATGCAACGTTCAGTTTCACCGACGACCTGATGGAAGAGGTGGGGAAACAGGTGAAATGGAAGGGTGGAGGAGCGGCAGGCGACGATCTTTACGCGAACCGTCAGAAGTTTCGCGAGGACATGGGGCAGGCAGTGATTCCGCGGCTGGTGCAGGGAGTTACGACTGCCGATCGCAAGCGAAGCGCTTACTTTCTGGCTGACCTGAAAACGGAGGACAAGCACTGGGTGGAATTCGAGTTCGACGCCCAGGAACCCGAGGAGGTAACAATCGGGCGATGGGTGGACGTGGGGCCGCTACGAAATTTCGACACGTGGATGAGTTTTCCGGCGGGAGGGCGGAGCAGCGCGGATGCGTGGAAGGACCCGCAGGCGAAAAACGATTTCACCATCCCGCGGTACAGCATCGATGCAACCGTCACAAGTGGCGCCGAGTTGAGTGCGACGACGAAGGTGGAACTAGAACCGCGGCAGGACGGGCAGATCGTGCTGGTGTTTGGGCTGGATTCGAATTTGCGAGTGGATTCAGTCAAGGATGCGCAAGGGAAGGCGCTGGCGTTCGTCCAGGCACGCGAGGGCAAAGACCGATACCAGTCCTACGGGGACTACGTGGCCGTGATGCTGGGTGAGCCGCTAAAGAAGGGAACGCCGCAAACGCTGGAGTTTCACTACGCGGGGAAGCGAGCCATCCGCAAAGCGGGGAATGGAAACTACTTCTGCGAAAGCTCGGGGTGGTATCCGGAGCTGCCCAACAGTTTTTCCACGCGGTCTGA
Source organism: uncultured Acidobacteriaceae bacterium (assembly GCA_964405585.1). Classification (GTDB taxonomy): domain Bacteria; phylum Acidobacteriota; class Terriglobia; order Acidiferrales; family UBA7541; genus Acidiferrum. The sequence continues at coordinate 948 of CAYOOS010000857.1, forward strand.
TTTTGAGATGACGTTTCACAGCCCGAAGAACGCAGTGCTGGTGGCCACGGGAGAAAAATCGAGCGACACGGTGGATGGGGGTACGCGAGTCAGCAAGTGGAAGAGCGAGATACCGCTGGCGAATGCGGGTTTTGCGTATGGGGATTACAAGGAGTACGACGACAAAGCGGGAGACGTGGCGGTAAACATCTATGCGAACCGTGGACCGGACGACGTGATGTCGATGATACAGCAAGCCTTCGATTCGGGAGCGATTGAGGGCGCGGTTGGGACGCTTTCACCCGCGGCAATGGCCAAAACCATGGGAATCGAAATAGCCAACACGGTGAAGTTGTTTTCGATGTACTTCGGACCGTTCCCTTATAAGCATCTATCGGTGACGAGCCTTCCGATTACTTATTCATACGGGCAAGGGTGGCCGGGACTGATTTACCTGTGGTCGGCGTCATTTTTGGACTCCCAACAGAGGCACGAAATCGGATTAAAGGATGGCGTGGAGTTAACGGACTTCTTCCGGGCGCATGAAAGCTCGCACCAGTGGTGGGGACACCGCGTTGGATGGAAGAGCTACCACGATCAGTGGCTCTCCGAGGGGTTTGCGGATTTTTCCGGGATTCTCTACGTGCAATACCGAAACAACATGAAGGAAGCGTTGAACCAGTGGAAGCAGGAAAAAGTGCACCTGAAGGAAAAGGATATAAAAGGCCACACGGTGGAATCGCTGGGCCCCATCTGGATGGGACGCCGAATCGCATCGTCGGAGACCAACGCGGGATCGTATCAGGACCTGATCTACTCGAAGGGAGCGTATGTGCTGCAGATGATCCGGCAAATGATGACGGACCCGCGAAACC
>CAYOOS010000858.1:0-1799 GCA_964405585.1 uncultured Acidobacteriaceae bacterium
TGGTTGGTGATCTGGCGGCCCTGACGGCGTTTTTCCCACGATGAGTGAGAACATCTTCCTCACGCTAGGGTCATTGGATTGTTCTCGTTATCGTTAGTTGGCTGCGCGAGTGGATAACACCGCCGTCGGTGTGCGGGTTTTCGCCCTTCCACAAGTAAGGAGGTGGATGATAAAGTAAGAAAAAGGAGGGTCTATGATGAAGAAGGCGGCACGCATTACAAGCAAGGGACAGATCACGGTCCCGCGGGAGATTCGACGTGCGTTGGGGGTGGGGCCCGGTGACAAATTGCTCTTTGAGAAAGACGGTGGCGGCATTCATGTCTGGCCCCTGCGAACCAAAAGCCCGTTTGAAAAATATCGCGGCATAGGAACCCCTGGCATAGCGCGCGGCAAGAAGGGCGTGGTTCGATGGGTTCGTGAGCTGCGCGGAGCATGAGCACGGCTATTGATAGCAACGTCCTCATTGCGCTCTGGAACGAGGACGATAGCTTGAACACTCAGGCGCGTTCTGCGCTTGATACCGCTTTGGGGCGGGGCGGTCTTTTCATTGCGGCGCCTGTCTTCGCGGAACTGCTCGCCGCTCCGTCTAGGACCGAGGTATTCCTGATTCGTTCTGCAAGGAAACGTCTATCACTGTGGATTGGAATCTCAACGAGGCTGTCTGGCGCACCGCTGGTCGCGCCTTTCAAGAATACGTTGGACGCAGAAGAAGGCACCGCGGCGCTAGCCCGCGCCGCATTCTCGCCGATTTCGTGATCGGAGCCCATGCGCTACACCATGGTTTCCATCTGCTTACTCTTGATGACCGACTGTATCGTGCAGCATTTCCCCGGCTGGCGGTTCTCGGCCTCTGATCTGAGGCTGGAAGGCAGTGTCGGCGTCTGGCGAAACCTGTCGAACAACTCATGCTTATTTTTCAGTCTAATCCAAGTACCAGATCGAGGCCCGCAGCTTCGGCAAACGCGCGAAAGTCCCGGTGTCGCGTCAGGATGGGGATGCCGACCTCAATACAGGTCTGCGCGATTCGACATCCAATCGGTCTTCGGTGTTACATCTCCGTGGAGAGGCAGGGTTGGGGGCACCATTGGCAGAGCAGTCCCGACCGGCACCATCGAATCCGTTGCTGCGTCGGGCAGGCAAAAAATGTTTGACAGGAAGTGCATTTGAGTTGTAGCCTGCGATTGTAATAAGGATTCGTGGGGTTTTACAGGACGAAGAGCATGCCGCCAAGGCGCGGTGCCCTTCGTCCTTTTTTTTTGCGGGCCAGTCCCGATGGTGAGGCATGAACGTGAAGGCAGACAAGATGGCACAAGAAACGGTTGTTCCGACTTGCGGTGAGGTATTTGGAAAAGACTCGATCATCGAAATCGTAAGGAGCGAAGCCCGGAACGCGGGTCCCCGGTTGCTCACATGGAACGGAAAGCATGCGACCCTCGTTGAGCAATTTACCGTTAACGGCGTGACCTACGTTCCGCTGGATCTGGGGGCTGCGATTGGACGTGCCCTGTTGCTCCCGGCTCGTGCTACGGAATATGGATCGACACGCCAATTGTTCAATGAAATCGCCACGCTGGTTTCACACGCCAGCCACTTGCCGAATAGCGCCGTGATCCTGGTTGCAGCTTGGGTTTTTGCGACTTGGTTTGCGGACCGTTTGCAAGCGGCGCCGGTTCTGTGGATCACTTCTTCTCCAACGGATTCAGCCGGTCCTCTGCTGCAGGCCCTGGCTCTGCTGAGCCGGCGAGCGCTATTGGTGACCGAGCCTACTGTCGCCACACTGCGGTCGCTGCCCATGCAGC
>CAYOOS010000859.1:0-1795 GCA_964405585.1 uncultured Acidobacteriaceae bacterium
AAATAGTAATGGCCTGACCAATAAGGCGCAAGCAGATTATCGTCCGAGCAGCCCGGCTAAAGCTCGGGAGGCTGCGAGCGCTATCGCGCGACCCGAATCTGCCATCGAATGCACATTCCCACCTGTGCTCTTGAAAAACAATAGGCGAATATAAGGCGAAAGTCAATAACACTATTCGCTGCCGGTTGATTGGGCGCGGGCGGGACGAGGCCTCGAAACAAGCCACTTGGCCGTATAACGGCCAAACCGTCGAAGTGGCTGTCCGGATTTGTCAGCCATCGCCCCGCGGCGCATTGGGCCGCTTCTGGTCGAATCGGCCACTGGGAAGCTAGGGTAATGAGGGAGGAGTCAGGGGTGTGAACACCAAGTACTCACGGTTCGCTCTCCTCGCTGCCGGGTGTCGAGCGCGGAAAAAAGAAAAAGTGGCGGAGTTCTTTGAAGCAGAGGCGAGCGAGGAACTCCATCCCCTCCGCGTGGTGCGCGTGAACGGCGGCTGAGGCGAGCTTCTGTTCCTAATGCGGCTTGCCCCGGGGGTGGAAGTTCTTGAGTTTTTCTCCCGCTACCCGGCGGACGATGCGGTCCATCATCGGGGCGGGCGCGTCCATCTCTTTAGCGATGGAGCGCCCAACCTCTGTCTGTGCCAGCCTCCGCTGCTTCTTGCCCTGCAGGCGCTTGCGCTCCTTACCGACTGTCGCTCGGATGAGTGCCAAGTCACGCGCGGTCGGTTCAGTAACATCACTTAGCCTGTCGCTGTGGATGAGGTCGTTAAGCAGGGGATAGGCCTTCTCGAAAATGGCACCTTCAACCAACTCGCCGAAACTGTGAAACTGCAGCTTGCCTTCCGGAGTAAGCTCGAAGTGCACCATAAAGTCGCTGATTGCTGTCAGCTGCGAGCCGTCCGCATTTCCCATTTCGTCCAGGTATAGGGTGGCGGTGTCTTTTGTTGGCGCTGCAACAAAAGAGCAGTCGCCATTTTCCCAACGACACATGAACAGTGGCATAAGCCCTCCCTTTTCATTAGGACTCACATTGTTGCGACGTGATTATATTAGCGACGATATGCGTATGTTGACCCTCACATCTGCAGCGTTTGGCTCGCCCCCCGTGCTGCCCGCCCAAACAATCTTAATCTGCCATCCTCTGCGCGGGCGCGGACACTACTCTCGGGCTCACCGCAATCCGAGCACGCCCAAACCCCATACAAATGACATAGTCCAAGCCCACAGCGTCGGCGGCAAACGCCAGCGGATTCATTTAAACGGCTCTATCGAAAGTGATCCGGCGAATCGGCATCTCCCTGTTATCCCAACCTTCTCGTGCCGGGACACTCCCGATAGAGTCCTACCCGTACTCGCTATCAATCCAACCATACACACGGCGCGGGTATTTTAGTCCAGCGTAAGATCAACTGTCATCATAACTTGGCAACCCCCACTCTTCTTCTGCTTGATCCCGGCTGGTCGGCGTGAGAAAACTCGTTCAGGAAGTGTAAATCCAGTGGGTGAGGGGAAGAAAAGGAGAATCCGGGTCACGCATGCGCAACCCAGTGCTGCTGGAAGCCTGTTGACCCCTTAATCGCGCAATTCCATAGAATGAAGTATCCTGAATTTGCCCGTATAGTAATACTTATTAGGCTCTTGTGATCGCCACGACGCATTAACAGAAATGGACGTTTCGCTAGCGCGCCGCAAAGAGCGCAGGAACGAAAAGGGGGATTTAGAATGCAGCCTTTGTATGACCCAGAAGCCGTTCGACCGATGTGGGAGGAACTCTCACAATGCGGAGTTACACCACT
>CAYOOS010000860.1:0-1794 GCA_964405585.1 uncultured Acidobacteriaceae bacterium
CGAGCGCGTGGACCTCCGGCAGGTCGCTCGTGTAGACGAAAAGGAGTCCGCCGGCGGCGCCCAAGGCGATCGAACAGACGACCAGGAACGCAAAAACCAAACGGCCGAATAGTCTGCCGCCGCCGATCTTCATCGTCGCCCGCTGCACCGTCTCCATGTATCGCCATTCTATCGCATACCGCGGCGCTTGCCGCGACGGTGGATATGGGAAGTGTTTCCAACTTCGCGCCAGTACCAGGAAGGGTTTCGGAATCCGCGGCAGCTCGGCTGCCGCAGAAGCATTCCGCCAGCACCATCGCTCGCGGAATCAGACGCCGCCTTGCAATACCAAACTAGGTTAGGAAACCGCGGTTTCGGCGTCGTGAATCGTGGGATAGGTGCTGAAGAATTGAGAAACGTGGGTCATGTCGAGCAACGCTTTTACCTGGGTGTTCATCGCCGCAAAAGCGAGCTTCCGATTCGCTTTTTGCGCGGCAAGGTGAGCTCCCACCATGGCGCCAAGCCCGGTGGAGTCGATAAAGGGAACTTCCGTAAAGTCGATGATCAATGCGGGAGAGGTCTCCGCCCGCAGCGCGCTTTGGAAATCAAAGATCGTGTGGATGTTCAAAGGACCCTTGACGCGCAATATCTTGCAGCTGTCACGGGTGCCCGGAGCTGTGACGATCTGAATGTTCTGGTTTGCCATGGTTGGAGGATTGTAGCGGAGACCGTTCTTGCCCATGTTAACGGCGTGTTACGCGATCGTTTCAGAAATTTGAACAACGAACCGGTTCTGGATGCACGGCATACACTTGGGAACAGGCCCGCGCCCCGAAATCCTTGACGATCGCTGGACACAGGAGTGGACGAAAAGTCGCGGACAGGCGGGGCGCTGTCGTACAATCCTTCTTCGCTGAAAGGAGCGAGGACATGACCGGATCAAGTGGGGCTAGGACATTCTGCCGAAAGACCCTGAAAATCTTTAGCATGCTGATACTACTGGTTTCCGTGAACACCCGCCATGCGGGGGCCCAGCAGGTCAAGCAGCCGTGGAAAGCGCCCGCATCCGCCGATGCGGTAAAGAATCCCGTGAAGCCTACACCCGCGGGCTCGAAAGAAGCGCAGGACCTCTATCAAAAGAACTGCGTGATATGCCATGGCCCGAAAGGGGCGAGCAACGGTCCTGCGGCCGGATCGCTGCCTCAGAAGCCGGCCAACTTTACCGACGCCAAAATGATGCGGAACGCTACCGATGGGGAATTGTTCTGGAAGATGACCACAGGCCGCGCACCCATGCCGTCCTGGCAGGACAAGCTCTCGGAAACGCAACGCTGGGAACTCGTGAATTATCTTCGTAAGCTCGCGCAGGAAGGAAAGTACAAGTTCCTCGGAAACGCGAGCTGACAAACAACCACGCGGGACCGGCGAATGTGATTCCGAAACGCCCAGAGGATCAAAGCATCCCGAGCAATCGCTTGATTCCTTCCGCAAATTCCTGAGGCGGCGCGATCAAACTGGCGACCAGAAACCCCTCCGCTGGAAAATTGTAAAAGTGGCCCGGGTGAACGTAGACGCCCTGCCTGGACAGCAGTTCGACGGCGAACTCTTCATCGCTTCGAGTCGCCGGGATACGAAGTACGGCATACCAGCCACCCTCGATTCCTAAGCGGCTGCAGACAGGCTGGGCAGCCAGTTGCCGGTCGAGTTCGGCCAGATTCAGCCGAACGCGCGCCATCAGCTGCGCCTGAAAATTCTGGCGCTGCCGCAGAAAGCCGGGGGTCGCGAGCTGCACGGGAGCATTCAAAGAAAGGTACG
>CAYOOS010000861.1:0-1784 GCA_964405585.1 uncultured Acidobacteriaceae bacterium
CCGGCCAGCAGATTATTCTTCGCGTCAAACCCCAGCACCTTGATGTGTGCCTCGTCGCTCGCGTAGAACAGTTCGCCCTTGCCCTCCGCCGTCACCGCAAAAATCTGTCCTTTATCTCCCGTGGCAACATACAGCGTTCCATCGCTCCCGAACGCCAGGTCCCAGATGTATTTCGTCTTCGGGTCAAAAAATATGCTCTTCTCCCCGCCCGGTGTCACCCGATAAACCTTGCCATCCGGCGAAGTGGCCACATACAGATTGCCCTTCGCATCAAACGTGATCGCCTGCACTAGCAGGTCCGTGGATTCAAACACCGTCTTCGGCTTTCCAGTCCCCTCAAATCGAAATACCTTCGCCGGAGACCCTCCACCCGCATACAACACGCCGGCCGCATCCGTGCGGAGCGACCACAAATACGAAGCATCCGCATCCGAAATCAGCGTGAATTTTGGCGCAAGCTCCAGGTGCCCGTCGCTTCGCACCGCCACGCCCTTCGCCGTGCCCTTCTGGAATTCCTCATACGTGGATTGTCGCCAGCGGCGCGTATGGTCCGCCACTGCCGACCCTGCCACCACGCAAAGCAGCAACATGGACAAGCTCAAGCGCCGTACAAGTTTCGACTTAGAAATGGACATGGACATGGTCACCGAATCTGTAAATTCAACGAAATCAGCCCCGTTACCGGCCCGCCCAGCGCAATCGAACTCTCGCTGGACAACGATTCCCGCAACACTTGCACCGTCCCCGGCGCAGGCCGTCCGTCAATCATGTTGATCTGCGACAGCGGCACGTTTGGCAATTCCTTGTCGTCCCACACCAGCGTCGGCGCGGGCACAAACAGCCCTACATACAACCGGTCGTTCCGCCTCTCGCGATTCATCAGCGTAATCAGTTGATCCAATCCTTCCGGCCCCGCCGCTCCTGGCATCCCCGGAAAATTGAACCCACGCGACGCGCGATTCATCCAGTCCGCATCGCTGACCAGCACCCGCAGCGTCGTCCCCCGCGCAATCTGATCCGGCACATGCACGGTCGCTTCTTCAATCCGTGCTGGCCCGCGATACGGCTGCAGCAGCACGCGCACCTTCAGATCTTCGCCCGGTGCCGCTTCGCCCTTTTCCAGCCATGCGCTGTCAATCGTGAAGGACTTCCGCCCCGGCTGGCTTTCCACCCGCAACGTAATGTGCTCCACCGCGGGAATCTCATAATTGTTGTTGAACAGCCTTCCGAACATGCTCTGCACCACCAGCGCAATCGGCATGCTGTCCTGCATCAACGAATCGCCAGGCGCAAACGTGTTTTCCACCTGCACCGGCACATGCCCCTGCAGCCTGATCTCGCCAGTCAGCCTCAGCGTCGTTCCCTCGCCGTACAGCGAATTCTGGCTGATTCCGTTGAAAGTGGTAATCGCCACCAGCAGCGGCGTCAGCTTCGGATGATTCACCAGTTCAAAGTGCAGCTTCTTTTCCGCGCTCCCCGCGACGAACGTCACATCCAGCGGCACCATCGCCGGTGGCGCTCCCAGCTTTCCTGTCACCGCCGTCAGGTGATCCCCGGTAATCGTCCCAATCGGCCCGCCCACATTCACGATCTTCGTTGACGCCAGCTCCGATGAAAGCGTTGTCACCACGCGGCTCCGCGCCATCGGCATTTGAATGTCGCCGAGGTTCATGAACGGGTGCCCGCACAAAAACACCTTGTCGCCCTGCACCGCTGTCACCGTGCAAGCTGAATTGATGGACGCGTCGCCCTGCACCAGCACCATCCCCGCCATGTCTCCGGCC
>CAYOOS010000862.1:0-1782 GCA_964405585.1 uncultured Acidobacteriaceae bacterium
AGTCCGATTCGATCGAAACCTCCGGGGCGGACTTCGCCGTTATTGGGGAAGAGGTCAACGGGCGATATTACTCGTGACGTAGGACGCGGAGCCCGCCTCCGCGGCGCCGAAGGCCATGTCGCGCGAGATCCCTCGCCGCCGCATGGTGTGGACCAGCGTCGTTCTTTTCATTCCGAGCCGTGCCGCGGCGCCTCTGGGTCCGCCAACCACCCAGTTGGTCAGAGATAACGCCTTCAGGATATGTTCGCGCTCCGCATCCTCCAGAGTGACCGGCTCGGGCCGCCCCCCACCGGCAGGCAGCAGAGCCGAAGGACATGGCCGGGGGTCTGGACCACCGAACGCTCAATCACATTCTGCAGTTCCCGGATGTTGCCAGGCCAGCGATAGCGGATTAAGGCCTCCATGGAGCCGGATGGAATGCAGGTAATCTGCTTGTCCATACGTTGATTCAGCAGGCCGATGACGTGTTCTACCAGCAGAGGAATGTCCTTCACACGCTGCCGTAGGGGAGGCACGGAAATGGGAAATACATTCAACCTGTAAAACAGATCCGCGCGGAACTTCTTCTCTTCTACCAGCAGCGCGAGATCCTGGTTGGTGGCGGCGATCACGCGCACATCCACTTTGACCGTACTGCTGCTGCCCAGGCGTTCGAACTCGTGCTCCTGCAACACTCGGAGCAGCTTGGCCTGCAATTCCACCGGCATGTCACCGATTTCGTCAAGAAACAATGTGCCGCCGTGAGCGGTCTCGAATCGGCCCGCCCGGCGCATCCAGGCCCCTGTGAAGGCGCCTTTCTCATGACCGAATAGTTCGCTCTCCAACAACGACGCCGGAATGGCCGCGCAATTCATCTTGATGAAAGCCCGCGAACTTCGCACGCTGAGGCGGTGGATGGCATGAGCGACGAGTTCCTTGCCCGTTCCGGTCTCTCCCTCTACGAGAACCGTTGTGCCGGTGGGGGCGACCATTTCGATTTGGGCCACCATGCCAGCCAGAACGTCGCTGTTGCCGACGACGCCCTCGGCGGATTGAGGCCGAGCCGCCGCATCGAAATAGAGAACGCCTGCGCTCGGCGGTTTGATCGCGGTGGCGCACTCAGCGGCCGCATCGTAATCCTGGGAGCCATGGCTCGAAACAAGTGGGTTATTGAAAATCATCCTTCTCTCCTCCAAATGCGGAAACGCCGTGCTACATCTCAACGGCGTTCCCTCGATTGCACTCTCCGGATATAGGTCTCTTGTCTTGCAGAATAAATGAAACCATGCTTGCGCACATCCCCGGATTCAGGAGGAGCAAAACTATATTTTCTGATAGGCTTATTTGCCGAAGAAGCGGGGGTAAATCCGGAACCAGCGGCCGCTGTTCCCGGAACGTGGGAAGGCGACACTGGGCGGGACTACGAGTTCCACTTGGGTGCCGTTTTCGGGATTACTCGAGATCGTGAGCTTGCCCCTGATGCGCGCAGCGCGCTCGTACATTCCCAACATTCCAAAGTGACCGGTCTTACCTGTGGCGGCCAGGTTCGGATCCATGCCTTTGCCATTGTCGCCCACGCGCATAATGAGGCCATTGCGATAGTCCAACTCCACCCGTAACTGGCTGGCGCTGGAGTGGAGACAGGCGTTCCGGATCGCTTCGGAACCGATTCGATAGACTTCATCGCGCACGATCGGGTGTACTTCGCGCGCGCCGCCATCCACGGAAACGCGAAACTCAAAGGAATCTCCGGGACTGCATTCACGGCACGCCTGCTGGAACGCGTCCGCCAGATTATTGGCT
>CAYOOS010000863.1:0-265 GCA_964405585.1 uncultured Acidobacteriaceae bacterium
CGAAGCATTCTCCCGCGTGCACTTCGAGGTCCAGGCCATCGACGGCTACGACGTCGTTGTAGGATTTGTGCAGATCGCGAACGCGGAGAGCAGCATGAATTGACGTTTCCGGCACGGCCTCAGTATCGCGTCAGACGGGCGTTTATTCAACATTCGAATCGGGTCCAGAATCCTCCGTCGTCCTGTTCCCTCCTTCGGGTTGCGGTAAGACCCTCCTGCCTGTCATTCCGAGCGAAGCGAGGAATCTCTCTTCGGTTTAAATCCA
>CAYOOS010000863.1:275-1781 GCA_964405585.1 uncultured Acidobacteriaceae bacterium
ACCCGTGGGAGCGGGTTCGGAATGACAATTCTTGAGCTTTTCAGCAAACTGTCACTGCCAAAACAAACGGCCCCGAGGAACTCCCCGGGGCCATTTATGACTTTCAGAGGGATTGAAGCTCAGTTGCTCGATGCTGCTTTCTTGGCGGGAGCCTTCTTAGCAGGTCCCTTCTTGGCCGGAGCTTTGTCCTCCGGCAGGTCTTCCATGTTGATCTTGGCCTTGTTCCAAGACAGCAGGAAGGGACTCTGAGTGTACCCAACCAAGGTTCCTGTGAAACGCACAACAGCGTCCTTCTCAAGTTTCTTGGCTTCCGGCTGACCTTCGACCTTGACCTCCATGTTGGGAGCGGTGGCCGCTTCGATTTCTTCCGGAGTCGCGCCGCGGAACACCTTTAGTGTCACGTTGTCGCCATCGACCGCCGGCGCTTCCATGATGCGGACGCCAACGTCTGGATACTCGAGGCCGCAACTCGCGAGCCACATCACTTTACCCGCATCACCACCCATCATGAGCGCGGGAAGAAAATTCGCCGTATCGTCGCGAGCCTTCTGCAGGTCGGCGGTGCTGGGAATCGATAGTGTGGCAGGACGGTCCCCCGAGCCGGCTGCAAGCGTAAGAAGCTCATTGATTTGGTCATCCGCCAGTTTGTCGCAGGAAGGCTGCTGATAGCGAAGCAACTGGTTCTTCATGTATGTCCTCACCTGAGCCTCAGGCGGACCCTGTGGGCTCTTCAGAGCGATCGATCGCGCCAATTCCCAGAAGCCGTCACTGGCCTGCGGTGGCGTCATTTGCAGATACACCACGCCGAGGCGGAAGTGCGAGATGGCGTCGGTCGGATCCATCGCCAGAACCGTCTTGTAGTAACCGGCTGCGGCAGGATAGTCCTTCAAGGCATTCGAGGTCATCGCCGCGATCCCATTGAACATTGCCTTATAGGTCTTTACCGTCTTATCGAAGTCGGCCGCAGCCATCGGATCGGGCTTCTTCCAATCGTCCAGCGTCTTCAAACCTGCAATGGCGGCTTCGCGCGCCTTGGTCTGCGCGTCCGGTGTTTGCAACGACTTATCGGCGCCGTTGCCCACATAAAAGGCTTGGGCTCGGGCGATTTCAGCCTCAAGGTGTCCCTGAGTGTCCACTTTGTCGCCAAGAGCAATCATCTTGTCGGCGTAGTCGATCGTGCCGGCGAAATTTTTCAGCGCGTAGTCCGTCAGGTAGTAGGCGCGGTAAATGTACGGCATCAGCGTGGAGTTGGGATACATCATGACGAAGGCATCCAGCGCCTTGATCTTTGCCTGAGGATTCTGCTCGGCATCGGCAGCCTTATACTGGTTGTATTCCGCCAGCGTGTACGCGGGCTTTGCCTGATCCTGTGGCGCGGCCGGTGCGGCCCACAGTTTCCCCGCGCCAGATCCCAAGCCCAGCGCTATCCACAACAAACCCGCACCCGTCAAAATCCACTTTCGCATCATCGGCTTCCAGCCTCCTCAGCAAATTTCCACGAATCCG
>CAYOOS010000864.1:0-1779 GCA_964405585.1 uncultured Acidobacteriaceae bacterium
TGCGCGAATCGGGCGCCATCGAGCAGGACGCCGACGTGGTGATGTTCATCTACCGCCCGAATTTCTTCAACATGAACGCAACACCGGAAGAGCGCGACTTGGCCGATATCCTGATCGCCAAGCAGCGCAATGGCCCCACCGACAAGGTGAAGTTCGTCTTCCGCAGCCGGTTGACCCGCTTTGAAGAAGCGGCCCCGGACGCGTTTTCGCAATTTACCGGCGGGGACGAGATGTAAGGGGAGACACAGCGCGTCCCGTTCGCCACAGAATCCGACTCCTTGGCTGTGCCAGCTAATTCCCGGAAATGCCAGCGCGGTTCAGCGTCTGAACATCCAACCCTTTTAGATTCAGTTGTCTTCGCAAGGCTGCGCCTCTTCGGAACACAACCAAGGCCCTAGTGACCTTCTGCATTCGCTTGGCATTCTGCGTGCTCCTCTGCCTGTTGTCATTCTCGCGCAGTGTGACGCACAGTTTTTGAAGGCGCGCGTGGATGCCGTAAACTAGATGCTCCAAGGATTTTCATGTCCCGCGTGAAGAAAAATCCCGGTGAATTTATCGGGCGCCCTGTTTGGGCGGAAATTTCGCTCTCGGCCCTCGCCCGGAATCTTCAGGCGATTCGCGAATACATAAATCCCCCCTCGGAAAAACGCAAGACGCCGCGGAAAGTCCTGTGCATCGTCAAAGGCAACGGCTATGGCCATGGCGGCGCGCTGGTGGCCAAGGCGCTGGAGCGGGAGGGTGCGGACTGGTTTGGCGTGGCGTCCTCCGGCGAAGGCGTGGAGATACGCAAAGCCGGTGTGCGCACGCCAATTCTGGTGCTCGGCGGATTCTGGCCGGGCGAAGAGAAAATTCTGCTGGAGCACAAGCTGACGCCGGCGATTCACCGTTGCGAACAATTGCTGAGTTTTGAAGCTGCCGCCGCGAAGCTGCGCAAGAAAAATGCCTCCATCCAGTTGAAGATCGATACGGGCATGAACCGGCTGGGTTTGCGGCCTGCCGATATGGATTGTTTCGCAAGCCAGTTGGCGAAGTGCCCGCATCTTTCGCTCAGCGGCACCTTCACGCATTTCGCTTCTTCGGAAGTGCTTTGCGATCTAGGCCCCGGCGCGCAGACGCGGCAGCAATTGGATCGATTTCACGCGGCCATCGAGCGGCTCCGCGCGCTGCGCGTCGATCCAGGTATCCTGCACCTTGCAAATAGCGCCGCCCTTGCGGCCCTGCCGGAAACCTGGGCGGACATGGTGCGTCCCGGCGCCGTCCTCTACGGATATCACCCGGGTTTCGATCCACCGGAGTTGCGCGCGAAATTTGAAGCGGCTTTGCGGCTGGAGCCGGTAATGAGCTTGCGTACACGAATCATCAATTTGCGTTCCATCGCCGCGGGCGAAAGCGTGGGCTACAGTTCCAGTTGGACGGCGCAGCGGCCTTCGCGGATTGCCGTGCTTGCGGCAGGGTATGGCGACGGGATCCATCGCTCCCTGGGGAACAAGGGGAGCGTCATCATCCGCGGGCAGCGCGCGCCGATGCTGGGCATCATTTCGATGGACGTCACCATGGTGGACGTCACGGATGTTCCCGACGTTGCGTTGGGAGACATCGCGACGGTGTACGGGACAGTAGGCAAACAAGCGTATCCGGCGAACGTGGTCGCGCGAAGCATCGGCACGGTCACTTCCGATTTGCTTTCCGGCGTGAGCCAGCGGGTTCCTCGATTTTGCGTGGAATAAACGGACCTGGACGAGCCCTTTCCTGAGAGTACAAAACCTTTTCCTCTTATCG
>CAYOOS010000865.1:0-1769 GCA_964405585.1 uncultured Acidobacteriaceae bacterium
CGCATGCGTCAGCGGTGTACGCGGTGGGGAATATAAAGAAGCAGTAGACAGCCCGAGAGAAGAGCGGATCCTCCGATGCGGATCGAGTCTTGCCGAGATGGGGCGCAGCAATGCTGCTCCTCTACCGAGTGGATGTGGGATCGTGGTCGAGGATTTCTTCCTTTGCAGGGTCCCAATAGAGTTTTTTGCCGGACCAGTAGGCCTGCGCGGCCATGATGCACGCTACGGAATGGCTGAAGCCCGCGTCAACAGTGGCAACGGTTTGCTTGCGGGAGCGGATGCAGGAAAACCAATTGGCCATGTGGCCGGTCGTCAAGTCATCGATCCCCGTGGGCGGGATGCCCGTGTCGTGGGGCAGTAAGAGGTAGCGCGATTTGCGCTGCTTGTCGATATCGGCGTTGTCCTCGTGCGTCCCTTTTTCCTCGATGACCTGGTAGCGCGGGCTGCCTTCGTCGCCGATGTTCACGAGCGTGGCCTTCTTGCCCATGTAGCGTGAAAAACCCGGAGAATCGTTGCCAAAGCTGGTGGAGTAGCTGACGAGAAAGCCCTTGGGGTATTCGAGCAGGGCTTGGAAAGTGTCGGCGTTTTCGCGGCCATCGGGCCAGGCAAACACGCCGCCGTTTGCGACGACGGAGCGAGGCGCGTGTTCGTCGGTGAACCAGTGGACAAGATCAATGGCATGGCTCATCCACTGATCGGGGATGCCGCCGGAGAATTCCTTGTAGAGGCGGAATTCGCAATAGAGGCGGGGGTCGAACGGGCGCATCGGCTTGGTAAGTAGAAAGCGCTTCCAATCCGTGTCGGCTTCACGGAGCTTGGCGACTTCCGGGCGTCCGCGCCAGCGCGGGCCATGGTAATTCCAGACAATTTCAATTTTGGAGATGTCGCCGAGTTCACCGCTTTGGACCAGGGTGTGAGCGAGTTTCTGGTAGGGCTCGCTGCGGTGCTGTGTGCCAACCTGCACGATGAGGTTGCGGGAATGTACGGCGTCTCGGGCGGATTTAGCTTCCGCGAGGACATTGCCCATCGGCTTTTCGATGTAAACGTCCTTGTCGGCTTCCGCGGCGAGTTGCAAAAGGGGCGAGTGGGAATGATCGGGAGTGGAAATGAGAACGGCATCTATCTCTTTCTGAGCGAGAAGCTCTTCAGGAGTGGAGAATGTGCGCGGAGAGCGGCCATATTGTTCGGCGGCGACAGCACGCGCGGCTTCGCGATTGATGGACCAGAGGTCGCAGACGGCGGTTAATTCGACATTGTGGTCTCTGTGCAGCTTGGCGGCGATTTCAGCCAGATCGCGGCCACGGCTGCCAATGCCAATGTGTCCAAGCGAGATGCGCTCGTTGGCGCCGACAGCGCGGGCATAGGACAACGCGGATTGGCTGAGCGTGGCTCCGGCAGCCAGCGCGGCGGACTTGTTGATGAACGTGCGTCGGTCGATGCGATCGTTGGAAGTGGTCATGGTGAGTAGTGCCTCCTGAATCAAGAATTTTTCGGTGCGGCAACGATTTTCGAAGTGGTGATGGCCTGGCCGACGTGGCGTTGCGTGTGATCGGCAACATGGACCAGCAAACCGCCGAGCGTCGTGGGAAGTTGCTTGCCTCCGACGGTGCGCGGCTGGGTGAAGTCTGTGTTGGCGAGTGCCATGACTCGGGCCGCGCTTTTATCGAGAGCTTCGGCCAATTCCTGTAAGACTTGCTGACGAGTGGCGCCGGGGTCGAGTTCCGATTTCATTTGCAAGATTTGGTCTGAAGCGAGTTGGCGGCTTTCGG
>CAYOOS010000866.1:0-1760 GCA_964405585.1 uncultured Acidobacteriaceae bacterium
GGCATCTCCGCGGCCGATGCAGCCTGTTTTTCGGCCTCGCCCCTTGTCCACAACGACGTCGAAGGCAGCCTCGGCTTCGTAGGCTATCTCACCAGCGTCAATGTCCGCTTTCTCGAATCGCTCTGGCGAGAAAAACTAATCCCGGTTGCCCCTTGCCTCGGCCTCGGCGCCGACGGCGAACTCTACAATATCAACGCCGATCACATGGCTGCGGCCTGCGCTGAGTTCGTCGCCGCAGACCATCTCGTCTACCTCACCGATGTCGCTGGCGTCCTGGATGGCGACAAAGTTCTCTCCGCCATCTCCTGCGAACAGATTGACCATCTTGTGCAATCCCGCGTGGTCTCCGGCGGCATGATCTTGAAATTGGAAGCCGCCAAGCGCGCCCTCGAGGGCGGCGTTCGCGAAGTCCACATTGTCGGTGGCAACTCCGCTGCCGCTGCTCTGGCCCCTGCTTTGTTTGCGCCCGTTGCGGGCCGCGCCACCTTTTCCTCTGTCCCCGGTACCCGGGTTCTCCGCGGCTTCTCTTCCGCGGAATACTCGGCCGGAGCATCTGTCTGACACTATTTTTCTATTGGAGAATAACGAATGAACGCTTCGCTCACAGTTCCGGTATCCATCGCCAAGGACCTCCTCACCGGTGCCGAATGGTCGCCTGCGGACACGCGCGATCTTCTGCAGCGCACTGCTGATATCAAGGCGCGCCCCTCGCGTTTCGCCTCTGTCCTGCGCGGCAAGCACATTGCTCTGATCTTTGAGAAGCCTTCGCTGCGCACGCGCGTCACCTTTGAGGTCGGCATCCAGAGCATGGGTGGCGATGTTGTTTTTCTTGATCACACGCAGGCGCGCTTGGGTGAGCGCGAATCCATTCCCGACGTGGCGCGCAACCTGGAGTGCTGGGTGCAAGGCATCGTCGCCCGCGTTTACGAGCAGCGCGTCCTGGAAGAAATGGCCGCCAGCATCAAAATTCCCGTTGTCAACGCGCTTTCCGACAAGTTCCACCCGTGCCAGGCGCTCGCTGACTATTTCACGCTCGAAGAGAAATTCGGTTCCCTGAAGGGCTTGAAGATCACTTACGTCGGCGACGGCAACAATGTTTGCCATTCGCTCATGTTCCTCGCCGCGCGCCTCGGTGTGAATCTGCGCATCGCCACCCCGGCAAATTACGCGCCTGCGCCGGACGTCCTTGCGGATTCCAAACGCGTTGCCAAGGACACCCGCGCGCGCATCGAGTTGTTCGCCAATCCTTCCGAAGCAGTCGCCGGCGCGCAAGCGGTCTACACCGATTCCTGGACCAGCATGGGCTTTGAGGCGGAAGAAAAAGTGCGCCGCAACGTCTTCAAGGCCTATCAGGTCAATCGCAAGCTCATGGAACAAGCCGCACCCGGCGCATTTTTCATGCATTGCCTTCCGGCGCACCGCGGCGCGGAAGTGACCGACGAAGTTCTCGACGGACCCACGTCCATTGTGCTCAACCAGTCTGAAAACCGTATGTACGTGCAAAAGGCCATTCTGCACGCGTTGTATTCCTGAAGTTCATTGGTCCACTTAGGAGAAAATTCAGTGACCCCGCAACCTGTGAAACCCAAGAAAGTCGTACTCGCCTATTCCGGCGGCTTGGATACCTCCATCATCATTCCATGGCTCCGCGAAAATTATGGCTGTGAAGTAATCGCCATGATCGGTGACGTTGGCCAGCAGGAGGATCTCGAGGCCGCCCGCAAGAAGGCTCTCGCAACCGGCGCGTCCACCGCCTATGT
>CAYOOS010000867.1:0-1758 GCA_964405585.1 uncultured Acidobacteriaceae bacterium
TCCCACTGCAAGCAGTGTCGAAAGAATGAATGCCAGGATGGCGTTCAGGCGGAGGTCAGGAAACACCGGCTTTAGCGCTGGCCGAGCGGAGTCGGCCAGCCGGATGGAGCTGTTTTGGAAACTGGAGTTGATACCGGCTTCCTTGATCTTGCGGATCAACTCCTCATACAGCCCCTTATCGCTGTCGGCTTCCTGCTTGAGCGCCTTGTACTCGAACGAGCGGGCATTGAGGCGATCGAATTCGCCTTTGGTTTGGGCAACCTGATCTTTGAGCAGAGTTTCACGGTTTAGAGCCTGCTGATACTCCAGCTTTACCCGCTGGGCGATGTTGTTCTTGAGCGCATCGAGCTGGTGCTCGAGTTCGGCCACGGTTGAACCGGCTTTCTTGTACTCGGGATGGTTGGCTCCAAACTGGGCTTTAACGGTAGCGAACCTCTCCTGCGCTTCGTCGAGCCGGTCGGCCAATTTGCGAAGTTGCTCGCCTTGAGAAGAGGCTTCTGCGGCTTCGAAAGAGCCGCTCTTCACGGCGTTGTAGGCCGATTCCTTGAGCATGCGATCCGATTGCGCATTGGTATAGTCGTTATTGAATTGAAGCAGGCGGGCGGAAAGGATGCTGGTTTTCTCATCGGGGTTGATTACGGCGAGGTCCTTTTCGAACCCGGCCAGAGCCGCGGAGGATTTTTCCATCTTCGCCCGCAATTCCTCCAGCTGCTTTTCCATGAAAGTGGAAAGCTCGGCGGCGGATTGAAAGCGGATATTGAATGTGTGAAGGATATAGCTATGGGCAATCGCGTTGGCGACATCGCTGGCTAAGTCGGGATTTGGCGAGCGGTAAGCGATGAGGAGCAGATACGTGTTGGTCGGCCGCGACACTTTCAGGCTCTTGAGTTTGACCGGTGCATTCTGCGCTCGCGCGGTAGGAAGTTGGGGCTCGCCTGGGAGCCGCATGGACTCGACGATTGGAAGCTTGTACCGCTCCGCGACTGGACGCAGGACGGAATCGGACTGGACGAGTTTGATCTGTGTGGCGAGGAATTGATCGGCGTCGTTGGGCGCCAGACGTGCTGCATCCTGACCGATGACTCCAGGAGGGGCCTGGCGATCGATGTCGACGATGGCGGTGGATTCGTAGATTGGTGTGAGGCGGGAGGAGACGACGACCGTCGAGATTACAGCGACCAGCACGAAGGCAGTGATTTTCCACTTGTGCCGGCGCAGAATCCAGAGGTAGTGGGAGAGAGGGACGCTTGGCTCTTCCGGCTCGGGTTCCGCGTAGGCGTACGGGCCAGAGTATGGGGAATAGACGTTATACCGCTCCGGGAGAGCCGGCAAGGGTGCGGATTCCGGAGCGGGTAGGGCTCGTTTGGGCGTTTGATCTGGCATGACAGAGGATCTCTTTGACGCTAGTGCATGACGTAGATTGCGGCGGCACCTAGGGCAGCGCCTACGCCGGCCATTTTCTCCAGCGTTCCCAGGGTGAGGCGTTTACCCTTATTGTCGGGAATGTACAGGATATCGTTGGCCATCAGCGGCACGTCGGGCGCTTTGCGCTGCATGATCTTTTCCAGAGGAACGGGAATTTCGTTCTTGTTTCCGGCGCCTTCCTGGCGATAAATGAAAGCTTCCCTTGTGTAGTAGGGCGCCAGGCCTTCGGAGAGTGCGATCATCTCCAGCACCGTCGTGTCGTTGCCGCTTTTCACCGGGAATGCGCCGGGCTTTTTCACATTGCCCACCACATAAATGCGGCCGACTTCGGGA
>CAYOOS010000868.1:0-1754 GCA_964405585.1 uncultured Acidobacteriaceae bacterium
GCGCGAGCGTTGGGCAAGCCGCGCTCGGTTCGCGCGGTAGCGCGGGCCTGCGCCACCAATCCCGTTTCCATTGTGGTGCCGTGCCATCGCGTGATTCGCATGGATGGAACCTTGGCGGGATATCGCTGGGGATTACAGCGGAAGGAAAAACTCCTGGAGCGTGAGAGTGCTCGCCTGAGGGGCTGAAGGCCCTATCTTGTAGTTGTAGCGGTTTTATTTACCCGCGGGCTTTTCGATCTTGGTGCCTTTGGGCCAGTCCGGTTTGAACTTGCCATTCTCGATTTTCAGGTTTTTCATCACGTTCTTGTAGTGAGACATCGAGTAATCGCCAGTGCCCGCCTCAAAGAATTTCTGCTGGATGGGAAGCCAGGAAGCCTCATCCACCCACATTTCGATTTTGGTGAAGTAGTTGCGCACCTCGTCGGAGTTGGGAACCAGGTCAAGTACGGCCGTCTTATGGCCATCGAGTTCTTCTTCGCCAACCAGAGAAATCTGATAATTCTTTTTCAGGCTTTCGCCCTTGGTGCCGAAACCAAGGGCCAGGTATTGATCCGCAAGAGCGCGGTGCTTGCCGATGTTAATCTCTTCGACGCGAGCGATTTTCGGCGTGTAAATATAGAGGTTGTCACCTTCGCGCAGGATGGTGCGAGGGTCGGGCTTCACAAAATCAATGCGCATCTTGTCGTCTTTGCGGACGAAGATCTGGCCCGTCTCGATAGAGGTGTCCTTCACCACGGCGGTGTATTTGATGTGATCGAGATCGGCGGTGAGGCTTTGAAAATTCTTGGCCGATTTATCCATCATGGTCAGCACAAACCCGAGGGATACTTTCCCACCGGTTTGTCCGGCACGGGCCATGTGCATGCCGGCGAATGCTACTACCAGCAACTGTACGACAAAAAGCAGGCGGAATCGTTTCAAAGCAACCCCTGGAGCGATGTTTGCGTGAGTCTTAGCCACCTCAAATCGTAGCACAGCGCGGGCCGAAGCACAGCACGGAGGGCCAGGACGAATGGTGCGGAAAGGGCACGCCGGGCGGATTGCGGATCAGCGGTGGATGGTCACTTCGTAGGCCGTGACGTTCCCTTTTTCATCGCGCACCGGCTCGATGGTGACGATGGAAAAGCGGCCATCGTGCAGGTCTGGCCGGGCCTTCTGCAAGGCGTTGTGCAGATCGTTTTGCAGCGCCGGAGTCCGCTCGGGAGGCGCCAAAACGTGCGCGTCCACCCGATAGACCTCATTTTCGTCGCTCTTCGGGAGCAGTTCGACTTGGCTGGTGTTGGCCGGCTCGCCGACTTGAGGCTGGTCGCGGAACCATCCACGCGGAGTTAGCAGCACGTACACCAGAATCAGGATGACTGCGACATCGTATTGCCAGGAACCGCGTTCGTAGGCCCAGAAGAACGTCCGTGAAAGGATTTGACCGAGGCTTGGCATATATCAGTCCGCCGGAACTCCATCAACGATGATGCCATCGCGCATGTGCACGACGCGATCGAAATACGTGGTGGCCTCGGGGTTGTGGGTGATCATGACAATCGTCTGCCCCAGGTCTTTATTCAAACGTCGCAGCATTTCCAGGACGATATCGGAGTTCTTTGTGTCGAGATTGCCCGTAGGCTCGTCAGCAAGCAGGATTTTGGGTTCATTGATGATGGCGCGTGCAATGGCCACGCGCTGCTGCTCTCCGCCAGACATTTCCGAGGGCTTGTGGTGCAGACGGCCTTCCAAGCCAAGCATCTTGGTGACGACAT
>CAYOOS010000869.1:0-1753 GCA_964405585.1 uncultured Acidobacteriaceae bacterium
TGTCGGAGTCGGACGCCGCTGCCGGCAAATAGGCTTCCAGAATGGCAATTTCCTTCGTCTCCTTGTCAACCAGGTCCTGGCGTCCGCCTTTAGTAAATTGGTCAACCGATTCGCGCCGCTGTTTCACGAGGGTTTGCAGCACCTGGAGCGACTCGGCATCGTCCAGCGCGCGAACCTTCTCGATCTCCTTGTATTTCAGCGCGGATTTGATCATGCGCAGCACGCTCAAGCGCAACTCGTCCTTCGACATCATGGCCACGGTAAGATCTTTTTGAATGCGTTCAATCAATGCCATTTCAGTATGGACGAACGGAAATTCGTGCTCCTCTCCACCTGCGGAATTGACTATTGAATATAGGAAATTTCCGCGTTGCGAAATTCACTATAGCATAAGGCTTGCGCCCAGCCAGCCCCGTGCCAGGAGTTCGGGATAGTGTCCTAATTCAAATTTGAGTTCAATTGTCGGCTGTCTAACCCTGGGAACGCCAATCTCCCGATTGGCGTTTTGTGCTTCTGCACCGCCGCCAATCGGGAGATTGGCGTTCCCAGGATTAGACTCCGAAGTCGCAGCCTCACATTCTTCCAGCGCATTTCTCTAAATCACGACACCATCGAACTTGAGAGCTTTTTGCCGAACCGCAAGGCCGGAATTGCCATCCCCAGCGTAAGCTCCTGAAAACGGGCCTAGTTAGCGAACCGAGGCGGGAGAATCGACCACCTCTCCTGACCTGGCGGAGAACTCCAACAGCTTTGCGTCCAGCTTCTCGGCCAGCAACCGCACCGCCGGTTCCTCGAAGATGCTCAAGTGATTGCCGTCGATCTCGAAGCACTCGATGCCGCCACGCACTACCGGCTCCCAGCCCAGGCAATCGTCGTCATAGGGGGAAGGGGCGGGTTCGCTGGCGCGGAAAACGAACGCGTTTCCTCCGTACGGTTGGGGCACGAATTTGTAGGAAGCAAGCAGGTTCGCGTGTATCACGCGCCTCAGGTTCTCGCCCAGGGCGGTGCCCGTGAAAGATCGGGTCATCCGCGCCTCAAAGTCAGCTGCGACCTCCGCATAGTTCCGCGAGCGCTTGCGCACGGCCGTGAGACACTCGGCTACATAGGCAAACCATTCGCCCGGACGCTTCGCGAGAACTCTTCGCATGTGCAACGGAACGCGCCGGGTGTAAAAACGTGCATGGCGAAGAACCCGTTCGCGTTTCGATAGCGATCTGGCGAATTTTGGATTCTGGGCGTCGATCAAAACAAGGGCGGCCACCGACTCGCCCAACTCTTCCAGAATCCGCGCCATCTCGAACGCCACCGTACCGCCGTAACATCCCCCGCCGATATAATAAGGACCGCGCTGCTGCACTTTGCGCAGCTCGTCAACATAGCAACGTGCTGTCTCTTCTATGCTCTCGAATGGTTCGGAGCCGTCCAGTCCCTTGGCCTGAAAACAGTAAAACGGCAGATCGGCAGGCAGAGCCATTGCCAGGGGCCGCATGCTTAATACATTGCCGCCCGCTCCATGCACACAAAAGAATGGAGGGCGCGCGGCAGTGCCGGGCCGCAACCGCACGAGGAATTGGCGTTGGCCGGCTCGGAAGTTCCGCAACCAAACAGCGAATTCCCGCACCGTGGGGGCTTCGAGCACGGCTCTGAGCGGCAAGGGCTCGCCCGGAATGATTTCCTGCAAGCGAAGCATCAGTTGCACGGCCAACAACGAGTGGCCGCCCAGATCGAAGAAATTGTCCCGAATGCCGACACG
>CAYOOS010000870.1:0-1751 GCA_964405585.1 uncultured Acidobacteriaceae bacterium
AAGAATATAAAGTTTGCTCGAGCTAGTGCGCTTTTTGCATTGCTGTTTGTTGGCGGATGCGGGATGGCTTTCGCGCAAACACGCGATGTTCCGGGGTTTCGGGGAATGGATAAGCATCAAAAACAAATCGTGCCGGCCCCCGCGCCAGCAGTCACTGTAGCCACTCCGAATGCGGACTGTAGTCTGATCGTGCCCAAGAACCCACTGACTGCCAAGGGGCTTGCCACGCCTTATCAACTCACCGCGACCGATCCAAACCAGGGACCCTGCCTGGAAGAGAACAATGCCCAGTCCGCTTTCGTTCAGGCCGCCATTTTCGATCCGAAAAACAGCAGCATATCGATCTATAGTCCACTGGTCATCGATCAGGGGACAACTCCCGCCGTCCCGCCCGTGGTTCCACACATTCCATCCGACGCAATCGTGGCGCTCTGGTTCGGATATAACGCGGATAACCTCACTCTGGTCGGTGCAACGGATTCCGATTTGGCAAACGCTCATTGCGTAAATGGAGTCGCGGGCAGCGTCTTCTCTCAATACTCTTACTGCAACGCGGTCGCGTTTTTTCAAGCAGCCGACGCGGCCATTGCGGATGGTTCCCTGAAAGTTCCGAACCTGGGGAAGGGTAGAGACGGTCTTCCGTGCCCGACGGTCCGTGATTTTTTCGTTGTTGACCAGGACCAGAGCGACAACCTGCCAACGCTCTATCTGATCACGCCGAGTGGACAACTTGCGCAGTACAACACAGCGAACCTCGCCGCTTTTCCAACCGGTACCCCGCTCGGTAATCCCAGTGACAATCGCCTCACAGACGTATTCCTGGACGGCGCACTTGGTTGCCAAGCATGGACCGCTCCGAATCTGGCCGATGTGGGAGGGCCGCAGGTGCCTGCCTTGCCGCTGAACGAATTGCACGCGCGCATGAGGCAAGGAACACCTGTCGCACTGGTCCCGGACGGCGACCCCATGACGGAG
This sequence comes from uncultured Acidobacteriaceae bacterium, assembly GCA_964405585.1. Lineage (GTDB taxonomy): Bacteria > Acidobacteriota > Terriglobia > Acidiferrales > UBA7541 > Acidiferrum. The sequence goes on from CAYOOS010000870.1 coordinate 976, forward strand.
CTCAACGGAAATTACGATATTGTGAAAACCAATCTCTACCGGCAAGGCGTGGATCAACCGATCGCGGACTCGTACTTCGATGTCGATACACCGCGCTACTGCCGGCAAATGCTGAGAATCGCGCCGAGCAGGATGTTTCAGGATCAGGTAACGTACCTCATGCCGTTCAAGAGTCCCGACGCGGGAGCAGCCAATTCGCTGTTCACGTTCATGGCGCAGCGCTTTGTCGCCAGCTACGAGATCTTAAACTGTGCGAACTTGATCTTGAAAGCCGATCCCATAACTGTCGTTACCGATAGCAATGGTGTGGCCACCAGCGCCACGCTCAACACCGTGCTCTATAGCCAGGAAATCCAAGACCTGGCAAACCAGCAAGGAGCAGATGACGCCGCCGATAATGCTGCCAAGTCACTGCTACGAACGGAATAGCTACAAGTCCGAGGCAGCTCTAGTAAGCAAGGCAGTAGAAGGCACGAAGCGGCAGCTGCGAGCGATCCGGGGGCCCGCAGCTGCAAGGCCGGGCGTGTGGCCGAATGTGGAGCGAGTTCGACCTTTGCGACTCCGACAGTACCGCCGCATCTCTACGCCAGCAACAAACGCAATATCAATTTTTATATCCATGCCCGTGAGGCTACTGGTCAACACCCATGAGTAATTTTGCGATTGCACAACCCGGCATCTTGACAAACGATCTCCCGGATCAAAAACATCGCAGGCGATTGCAAGCTGCGTGGATACTGGTCCTAGGGATCGTCGCGGGATTTTTCGTCTACGGC
>CAYOOS010000871.1:0-1744 GCA_964405585.1 uncultured Acidobacteriaceae bacterium
TGCCAAGAAGGCTTGGCATATCCCGCGCAGGTACCGCTGGCCACCCCAGAGTAGGCAGAGGCTCCGGTAGCGCAGCCACTCGGGCCACCGCTGCCTGCAACGTCATCGAAGTAGTTTTGGCCCGTGGGGCTGTTGCAGAAGCCGTTTGTCCCATAGGTTACTTCGGAAGGGCCGAACAAGAACGTCGCAGCCAGCGTACTCGCGCAGGAATTGTTCCAGGGGATCTCCGGCACATAAGACTTTGCGGAGACAAAGTTGGTGCCATTCGTCGAGTTCCAATAGGTCCCGGTGGTGCCAGCGAAGGTGTCGCCGAAATCAGTGCCGCCTACAGCTACGTTATACGGAGTGGAGGCAAGTCCGCTAACGGCAATGCCATGTATTGCAAGGTTGGCGTTAGGGTCCGAGCTGGCCGCACCCTCATCGCCCGTGGCAACAAAAACGGACACGCCCTCTGCTACTGCCTGCTGATATAGTGCGCTGATGGATACGTTGCCAGCCTGACCGAGGAACGGTTCAGCCCCGCCGTAGCTGATGCTCACTATCGCCGGTGGAGTGCCACTTGAGTTGAGGAGGTTTTGCAGACCAATAAAGCCCCCAAACGTTTGCGTGTCCGAGCATGAGACCAGCAAAATCGCAGCACTCGGAGCCCCAGCGCTGGCCCACTCCGCGTCCAGAATCGCTTCCGTCTCATCACCGTTCACGCCAGGATCGAAGCAATTGTTCAGGCCACTAGAAGGCTGTGGGTGGACCTGGGTGAAAGAACCAGCTGGGAAGGTTGTCATAAGCCCTAAAGCTGAGCGGAAGCTATTCCAGTCCGCCGTCGTATAAACGTCACTATCTTCAAGCACGACGATTGTCTGGCCCTGGCCCGATACGCCTCTTCCGAAAACCGGATTGAAGTCATAGATCGTCGCCACATCCGCAGGCACAAGAAGGGTGAGGCCGCCCACCGTGTAATTGGAACGCGGGTGATACAGCGGTCGCGGCATGAAGTCATTTAGTGACATCATCCCAACAACCGCTGGGGCGAGCGCCGCAGGAATCTGCGGGTCTGTCATATTGGCGATGTGCTTTACGCCGTTGACTTCGAGACTGTGAATTCCCGTCTTGAAGGCATTTCGCACCTCGGCAGCCGTGCCGGAAAAGTCGATCGATCTTGGGTAGATGACATTGACGGTGAAACCACTCGACTTCAGCCAGGCGCTCACCGAGTCGATGTCCGTCTGCGACAGACCGAATCGCTGTTTGAATTCATCTGGCGTGAGCCACCGATGGTAGCTGGGCGACGCAGGATCATGCAGCTCCGAAATAAGCTGCTCAAGTTCTTGTTCCTTTTCCGCTGGGAGCTGCAACTGCATCTGTATGTGCTCCATTGGCAGACCGTCGGACACGAGGCCGCGGTCATTCGCAGAGTTCGCTTCAGGGCGCGTGTTACCTGCGAGGATGACGCGCCGATCTTCATCGATCGACTGTACGATCAAGCGGCGCGTGTTCGATCCTGATTCGGATTGTGCACGTAAAAGAGGGCCAGTTAGAAAAAGTGCCGCGAGGGTCGCCGTCAGTCCGAGAAATCGGATTTTTTGCGTCACAAAAAGCTCTCCTTCCAGTTCAACTGGGGAGGTAGGACTTCCAACGGTTTAACGGCTCATGGTCAGGGCGGCGCTCGTGGAAGCTCCCAAAGTTATCCGCCTGAGTTGTGGTTGCGCGGACTCCGCACCACCGACCATCGCGTTTGCTAAGCGTG
>CAYOOS010000872.1:0-1733 GCA_964405585.1 uncultured Acidobacteriaceae bacterium
AAGGCGCAGTACAGGCCGAGAGTTGCCTGCTCCGCCGGGCATTCCTGGGTGGAAGCGCGGTCCCATTTGGATTCGGAATCGAGTAGCGCGCGCACCCGCTTTAGAATCTCGATCTCGGCGGCGGCCATGGGCTGAGGATTGGCCTGCTCCGTGCGCATGCGCGCCGCAATGCGGGTCTCCAAGAGCCCGAAGAACTTCTGGATATCCGCGAAAGTGGTAGTGGGGTCGTTGTTGTAGCCCATCAAACGGTGCTCGTAGTTGCGATTGGGCGCGATATCGTCGATCACAAAGCGCGCTTCCTGCATGGCGGCGCCGCGATGCTCGAAGTGCGCGCTCACGTCTTCGGTGGCTTTTTCCAGTGCGCAGTACAGGCTGAACGTTTTTTCTTCCGCCGGGCACTCGCGTGTGTCGGCGCGGTTCCACTTGGCCGGTGAACTGAGAATCTCGCGGGCGCGCTTCACAATTTCGATGTCCGCTTTGGACACCGGCGGCTTCACCTGTGAATCGTCGGCGGCGTTTTGCGCTTTTATCCCCACTGCCAGCAGCGGGATCGCTGCCAATGCGAGTAGATTCTTCATGGACATGGCGATCTCCTTCATTAGACTACAAGCATCGCAAGCGGTTAGCGCCGCAGACAGTGCTGCCCGCGACATTAGCAAGACACTTGCTCGCTCAACTGCGAGGTGATTTGCATGCGCATATTCGCGATTGTACTGTTGGCGACGGCCCTGGGGGTGGGACTTACACTCACCGCCCCGAAAGCCACCGCTCAAGTTGGTGTCGAGGTCGGAGTGGCGCCCGACTGTCCGTACGGTTACTATGACGTTCCCCCGTACGCCTGTGCTCCGGCCGGCTATTACGGCCCGGAATGGTTCACCGGAGGCGTCTTCATCGGCGTCGGCCCCTGGTTCCACGGACCGGAAAACTTCCATGGCTATGTGAACAACCATTTCCATCCGGAACATGGCTATAAGGGACCCATGCCGCATGTCGGCGATAAGGCGGAAGAAGGAAAGCGTGTCGATGCCGCGCACTTCCATGGCAACGAAATGCGGGATGGCCACGGCCACGTGGTGAAGCATTAGTCGAAGGTTCTTGGGAATTGGCGCCGGGAGGCCGCGTGCGGTGCGATAGCTGCGCGTCGCGGCCGCCTGGTGCGTTCTTGTTTCCACGTCGCTCTTCGGACGGGGCTGAAGCGTACTGCTTACGGGATTCCAGCCGCAATCCGGGTGGTGGCAGAAGGGCGTTCGGCGGGATTTGGATTCGCTTCGTGATGGGCAACCACGGTGCTTTGTGGGAAAATTGAGGCATGCAGAAGTACGCGGTTGTCATCCACGAAGATCCGGAGGGTGGTTTTTGGGGCGAGGTTCCCGCACTCCCGGGCTGCTATTCCCAGGGTGAAACCGTCGATGAGCTCGAGCGCAATATCCGCGAAGCGATAGCCGGCGTACTCGAAGTCATGAGGGAGCAGGGTCAAAAGCCGGATTCGAACATCCAGATTCTGGACGTAGCCGTTTGAAGTCAATTACAGGTGCAGAGATGTGCCGATTGATCGAAGCGAACGGCTGGTCCCTTCGGCGCATTAGCGGAAGTCACCATATCTATTCCAAGCCGGGCGACCGCAAAATAATCTCAATTCCTGTTCACGGTGGTAAGAACCTGAAACCGGGCTTGGCGTTTCGGATCGCGCGCGATGCGGGCGTTCGCATCTAGTCTGGACGCACCGGGTCAAC
>CAYOOS010000873.1:0-1728 GCA_964405585.1 uncultured Acidobacteriaceae bacterium
CTCCGCGAACTCCGCGCCGGCCGGCCTCCACGCCTCACCGGTAACGGCATGGCCCTCGCCGATATCGGCACCGGCTCAGGTTGCATCGCCATTGCTCTCGCCAGGGAACTTTATCAGGCCACTGTCTACGCCGCCGACATTTCCGCCGTTGCTCTGGCCGTTGCCCGTCGCAATGCCGCGCGCTTTGGCTTCGCGGACAGTATTCGTTTTATTGAGTCCGACCTTTTTGCGGCCTTCACTCCCGTCCGCTTCGATTTGATTGTGAGTAATCCGCCGTACGTCAGTCGCCGCACTGCAGAGACGCTCGCCCGCGAAGTTCGCGAGCATGAACCTGAAGTCGCTCTCTACGGCGGAGAAGAAGGATACGAATTTTACGCCGGACTCGTGGCACAGTCTCACGAATTCCTGAAGCCGGGCGGCCTGCTTGTTCTCGAGCTTGGCCACGACAGCCTGCCCGCCGTGCAGCCCCTCCTCGAATCGCGCCAATGGACCAATCTCGGCGTCACCAACGATCTAGCGGGCATCCCCCGCGTCCTCGCCGTCGAACGCATTTAGCCCCCTACCGGAATTCACCCCGCTACCACGTCTTGAATAGTCGGTTGCCGCATGATTTCCTTGTTATCTTCTATTGACAACAAGTACTTTGCATTATAAAGTATACCCATCCCTCGAGTACACCATGCAAGTAACCGATCTCTTCTTTCTCGCCTGTGTTCTCTTTGTATTTGTCCTTCTACTTCGCATTGCCATCGCCCTTCTCCGCCAACGCTGGGCCGCTGCCGGTCGAATAATGCGCTCTCTGGGCTTATTCCTCATTGGGTATGCTGTCGTTCTTCTCGTGGTTGGATTTACCATGCCGCGCCGCTCGTTTGCTTCAGGCCAGCGGGAGTGTTTCGATGACTGGTGTGTCGCTGCGCTCAGCGTAGCCCCGCTGAATTCTCTCCGAAGTTGCCCTGTCCGCCGGGTCCCGACAACGACACGTGGGTCGCTAGTGTGGAAGTCTCCAGCGACGCAAAACGGGTTCGTCAGCGCGCGCGAGACGCGTGGGTCGAACTTGAAGATCAGCCGGGGCAACGCTACCCAGCCTGCGCCGCTGCACTTCAGCAAGGTGCACAACCACTGCACTGGCTGACGGATGAGCTGGGTCCAGGCGATTCGTTCAAAGTCTGGTTGCCTTTCCGGATTCCGCACACAGCCAAACCCGTTGGCTTGGTCGTTCATCATGGCGAATACCCCGGAAAATTCATCATTGGCGATGATCAGGGTGCACTGCACAGCCCCGCGCTGTTGCGGCTTTCTACCCAACCGTAAACCATATCTGGCAATTGGAACACACGCGCCAATTCGTCACGTGGACATTGCCTGCCGTAAGCCAAAGTCGTACGCTAGCCGCATGCCGGACCTGGCCCGCTTTCGCGCCAAACACGATCCCGTTGAAGAGCGTGAACTCCCTCTCCACTCCTCCATCCTCCATGTGGATATGGACGCCTTCTTCGTTTCCGTGGAACTCCTCCAGCGCCCCGACCTCCGCGGCAAGCCCGTTGTCGTTGGCGGCAGGCCCGATCAGCGCGGTGTTGTCTCCGCTGCCAGCTACGAAGCGCGCAAATTCGGCATCCATTCTGCGATGCCCTTGCGCACCGCGGCGCGCTTGTGCCCGCATGCCGTCTTCCTTGATGGCCATCACGAAAGGTATTCCGAATGGAGCGATCGCGTTGCCTCCATCCTTGT
>CAYOOS010000874.1:0-488 GCA_964405585.1 uncultured Acidobacteriaceae bacterium
CGGGATTAAGCAGGCCCATCGAAATCAGTTTGAGGCCCTGCGCCTGGACCGGGAGAATCTCGCGCTCGCTGAGCGCCTGCGGTTGCTCGTCGGTACCGAGCATGATGGGCACGTTGGGACCGTAAACGTCCGCATCGAGCAATCCCACGGAAGCGCCCATACGCTTAAGCGCAAGCGCCAGGTTCACGGCAAGGGTGGTCTTCCCCACACCGCCCTTTCCGCTCGCGACGGCGACGAGATTCTTCACGCCCTCGATCGGCAGTTTCGGCGGTGGCTGGGGCATGGGAGGCGGCGGCATGGTCAATTTCTCCTGAGTTAGAAGATTCTTATGCTGCTCATTTCGCAGCCCTACATTTTGAACGAGAAAAGGACGCACGTCCACTGGCGTTGGTGGCGAGTACTTTCGGAATTCAGAGAAGAGACATAAATCGCGGTTTATACGTGATCGGGCGATTCCAGCCGGGCACTCAAGGGCACGGCATGCCGTG
>CAYOOS010000874.1:498-1725 GCA_964405585.1 uncultured Acidobacteriaceae bacterium
GACGCACGTCCACTGGCGTGGGTAGCGTCTCGCCGGCGGCATCTGCCCGGCAACAGAAACGAAAACCGCCTGCGAGACACCGACGCTACTAAAACCGCAATTCCGACATGAGCGCGACCGATCATCACGCATAACGGATTTAATAGCTCCTGCGGGACGACACTCTTACGGCATGCCGTGCCCTGGGACACATCATGCGGAACGAAAGACGTGTGTCGATCCGGGCAGTTCCCAATTGGCCACAAAGTTGCCCCGTACCATTGTTCCCTTCGGTCACACGCGCTAGGTTAAATTAGGGCACTCTCCCGTCGAGCCACGGGCAGTTGCGTCCCAAGGTGGGTGCGGGCTCAATGGGGAGCCTGCAAGAGTGAATTATGAATTCCGCATACACTAAAAATTCCACCAATACTAAGCTGACATCGGCCCGCGCATTTATTCGCAGCCTCAACATCCTTCTGAAATATGCGCGGCTTTACAGCTTCGACCATACGCGCACCGCCGAACAGTTCGAGACCGCATGGAACGAACTGCATGAATCGATACCTGTCACCAATGAGTCCGGCCTGCTGCTCAGCGCGACCGGGACGCAACTTTTGCTCGATGGCGCGCCCATTGACGCCAGTCCGGCGGAGCGTAGCTTCGCGCAGCTTTTATCCGCCGCTGGCCTTGCCAGCATCCAGTTTACGGCGCACGTTACGAAAGAAGATTTGGAGCGTCTTGTTCGGGCCTTTCCTACTCACAATACGAAACCTTCCGCGCTGGCTGAACAATTGAAAGCCGCTTTGTCCGGCGTGAAGGGCATCCGCATCAATGAAATCCGTTACGTTGCGGAGGACGCGTCGAGCAGCAAGTCACTCGCGGCTGGGCTGCTCACGCAAACGCTCGGTGCCGATGCCGGATCGATGAAGGACTGGTTGAACGACCCACAAAAATTATTGCAGCTGATTGCCGCTGCCGAAGGCTCGCACACTGAACCTGGCGATGGTATGGGCGGGGACGGAACGAGAGAGGGTAGCGGCACGGGCGGCGCCGGTGGACCGGGCAGCGACCACGGAACTGGTACAGGAAGCGGCAGCGGTTCCGGTTATAACGCTGGGATTGGAACCGGAACGGGCGGTACCGGCATTGGGAGCAGCAGAGGCATCGGCGGTAACACTGGAACCGGAACTGGTGGCGCGGGTAGCGGCACAGGTATCGGCAGCGAAACTGGCTCAAGCAGTAACGGTG
>CAYOOS010000875.1:0-1721 GCA_964405585.1 uncultured Acidobacteriaceae bacterium
ACGAAAAGGCGCTGGCGCTCTCCTCGCGCACCACCGACCGCGAGCGCCTGCTTATTCAAATCAGCTATGCCGATGATCTTGAGCATGTCAGCGACGCTGACGCCCTTTATCGTACGTATTTGAGTCGGTATCCAGACGATTGGACCATGCTTTCCAATTATGCGCGCCTGCTGCGCAGGCATGGACGTGCCCCCGAGGCCATCGCGCAGTACAAGGAAGTTATCCGGGTCGCTCCGGACGACGCCAGAACTTATATCGAAATGGCCACTGCGTACCGGACCCTGAATCAATTGCCGGAAGCGCTCACCGCCTATGCCGAAGCCTTCCAACTGGACCCCCACTGGCTCGCTGCGGGAGACGTCGGGAGAGAGTTCGGGTTTACTCTCATCCAAAATGGGGAAGATCAGAAAGCGCAGCAAATCTTCACAGGCATGATGGAGAAGCCTGGAACCCGCGAAAACGGCACGCGTTCCCTAGCCATTTTGGATTTGTACCACGGCCGCTACGCGAACGCACGGAAGCACTTCGACGAGTGTCTGACCAACCTGCGGAATCAACAAGCAGCTCTAAGCACGGCCCGTGTCCATCTCTGGCTCGCCATCCTCGCGGATGGCCAAGGGGACTTGCGCGCTGAGCGGCGAGAGCTCGACAACGCTTTCGACAACTTCGCGGCGATCGGACCAAAGGTTATCTTCGGCACGCGGATGGGCCGACAGTACGTAAGCGCTGGTGCTCTAGACAAAGCAGAAAAGTTGGAGAGTCTCGTCGCCCCACTCGCGGACTCCAAGAATGCTGAGCAGACCGGCTATTTGCATCTCTTGCAGGGAGAGATTGCGTTGGCCCAGGGACAGGCCGACAAAGCGATCGAACTGTTCACTCTTTCAAACACGGAGAACAGTACACCCTTCAGCGTCGAAGCTCTCGCGAGCGCCTATCAACAAGAAGGAAAAATGGACGATGCCATCACCTGGTACGAAAAGCTCATAGGGCTCCAGAACCGGGCAATCGGGTGGGAGACTCAACAGTTGTGGCTGGCGGCACACAGCACGCTCGCGGCCGATTATCTTGCCAGAGGCGACCGCGAAAAAGCCAGACAGACCATTGGCCAGCTCCTCGATCTTTGGAAGGGTGCTGACCCTGAACTTCCACTGCGCAAGCAAGCCTTAGAATTGTCAGACAGAATTTCCAAGTCCTAAACATCGCTGAAGCAGTTGAGCCTCGAATTGCACTAGAACGTGTGCCGGATTCCCTTGAGCGCCGGATAAAGCTTGCGGTACTCGGCGTATTGCAAGTTCATCAGCGATACGGTTTGCGGATCAGGTTTAACCGTTTTTGCCACGCGAACTGCGGCCTGGCATGCCAGTTCGACAGACGGCCAGGCTCTAACGCCGACGCCGGCGAGGAGCGCGGCACCGTAGGCTCCGCCTTCTTCTGCTTCAATCAGTTCCACAGGCATGCCGTAGATATCCGATTGGATCTTTTGCCACAGAGCGGATCGCGCGCCGCCGCCACCCAAACGGATGGACTCGATGGGCACGCCAATCTCCCGGAAGAGCGTGAGCGAGTCGCGAAGACTGAAGGCCACACCTTCGAGAATGGCGCGAATGATGTGGGCGCGTGCATGTTGCGCGGTGATTCCGACGAGCGCGCCACGGGCATTCGGGTCAAGATGAGGAGTGCGTTCACCCATCAGGTAAGGAGCCCATAGGAGTCCTTCCGCG
>CAYOOS010000876.1:0-1719 GCA_964405585.1 uncultured Acidobacteriaceae bacterium
CGTCGGGCACCTTCATTTCGGCGGAGGGATGCGCATAAGTGTTTATACCGATGAGCAATGCGCTTTTCGCTGGAGGCCCCGGCGACCCCGCCGCGCACGGCGCCTGCGCACGGATTCCACTGCAAGTCAGAATACCCAAGGTCGCTGCGAGCAGCCTGGCATGCCATCGCATCATAAAACCACCTTTAGAGCGGGCTAAACATCGCTCCAATGCTGTCGACAATTTCAGGGGATTGTAGCAGAGCCTTGTGAGCCTTACAAGGGAATTTGTGGTAGAATTTGATCCACTCGCAGGAAGCGATGAGCGGGCAGGCTGATAAATACGTTCGATCTCGATAGATAGGAGGCTGATCACAGTCCAAGGACTACGGTATCGTAATCGATTGACACGTTTATGACACAGGCGAGATATTTGCCGACTCCCGATGAGATTCCGAAGCGTTCGCCTTCGCTTACGGTAGCGGCCAGGGTGCTGGTTGAGTTGGCATTCAGCGTTCTCTCCGTAGCCTGCCTGCAAGCGCAAACACCGGGCAAGACGACCTCCACGGACCCGAACATCCTGAACATTGAAACCGAGATGCTCACTTATCGCTCTCTCGAGTCGAATAGCGAAGCTGTGGCCTGCGACATCGCCGCTTATTTGCATGGTGTTACTGCGAACTTCACCAATCCGCCCGCTGGGACCGTCTGCGACGTCAAGGGAGGCACGCGTTCGGAGAAGATCATCCTCATGCCCTTCGATACCAGCGAGTTTGCCGACTTCCAGATCTGGCGCGCCGATATGGCAACCATGGACCGGCTGCAACGCAAAGGGGAGATCGATTGCCCTAGCATAAGGACTAGGTCCGGCACTGGCGCTGGCACTACCGCTACCACCCCCGCATCTATAGCCTCAACTATAATGAGCTTGTCCCCGGCATCAGGGCCCGTGGCCCTCGCTCAAAGTGCCCTCGCCCTGATGGCCTCACAGGAAAACCTTACTTCAGTCGGCGGAACCATCAAGGATCAGGCCTTCATGAACGGCGTGGGACGGGAGTTGCGCTCTCTGGGCGTGACAGTATTGATGCCAACGGCCTACTCTCCGTTTTCGCTGGCGCCGCTGGATCCGGCGTTTTCGCCATTTCTGAACAGCCTGGACAGGACGCTGGCCGCACGGGAATGCCTGGCGGGACTCGATATTAGCAAGAGTGACCTCAGGACCCAGACGAGAGTGAAGCAAACATTGTCCGATATCGACGGATTCTTGACCGTGCTGACGGGGATTTCCACGCCGGAGACAGCTCCGAGTGCGACGGAAAGATCGGCCAATTCCGCGAAGGCACCTGCGGCGGGGGACACGACCGAAAGCAAAACGTCTCCAAAGCAGAATGCGGCCACCACGGCGACGCCGGCTTCGACTTCTCACCTGAATGCGGTTCTTTCGGCTGATGGCCTCGCCCAGAAGCTCGGCGTCAATATCGACACCGGTATCCTGCCGGACGCAGGAGTCTCGCAGCATATTCTGTTGATCCAGGCGCTCGAATCCGGGGGCGCAGTGGTACAGCATACCAACATTTTCGGAACCGCGGTCCGTTTCAGCGGCGGGGCAGTGGGCACTTATGCATTATTTACAACCGATGGCGATCTGGAGTGCTCGGGAAATGTCTACGAATATGCCGGGGCCTTCAATTCCAAGGAATTCCAGGAAAAGCTCAGGCATTACCATCCGGAACCGGGTAA
>CAYOOS010000877.1:0-1714 GCA_964405585.1 uncultured Acidobacteriaceae bacterium
CTTACCTGGCCGTGCAAAAAGGGCTGGATCCCGACCGGCCGCGAACCTTGAATAAAGTGACGGCGAATTTGTGAGGACGTGGCGCTGCCTTCGGGCGCCTTCAGGCTGCTGGGTCGAGACTCCGAACTTTTAGTGTCTTGGAATCGGGATGGGCTCTATTCGCGTTGAAGCAAAACATGATAGGCCATGGATGGACTCGGATTCACACGGATTGGGCCGAATTTGTTTTTGCGAGGCTGGACTCGGTCTAACGCTTAGGCCTAGGCGCTGCAAGTCCTCTGGGCTGACTGGATAGGATGCTAGGGCTCGGCGATCGACAACGGCGTCCTACTGGTGATCCTCCCGGGCGGTGAAGTCCGCGAAGCCGCTGTTCGAGCGCTTCTTCAAAGGTACGGCGCGTATTCTATGGCGTTCCGGGGACAGCGAGCCACCCTGTTGCGATCTGACCCGGTCATTTTTTCCTGGCCGGGCGCATCCTGCTGAACAGCCAGGAACGCGCGTCCTCCCAGTCCCGTCTTACCGTGATCACGGAGATGCCGAGAGCCTCGGCGATTTCGCGGTCCGTGTGACCGCCGAAATATCGCATCTCAACCACCCGCGCCACGCGCGAATCCACCTGCTCCAGTTCCCGCAAAGACTCGTCGAGCGCCAACAGATCCACGCGTCGCCCTTCGGCCCCCACGCAAATCGAATCCAAATCCTCCACAGTCTCGCCCGATCCGCGCCTTTGAGCGTTGCTCCGGCGAGAGAAGTCGACCAGGATGTGGCGCATTTGCTGGCTGGCGATGGCGAAAAAATGCCCGCGGCTTTCCACTTCGCGTTCTTTGCCGCCAACCTACCGCAGGTAAGCCTCGTGAACCAGCGCCGTAGTTTGAAGAATGTGGTCCGGCCGCTCTCGCTTCATCTGCCGGGAGGCGATGCGGTGAAGCTCAGATAGACCAGGCTGGTGGCCCGTTCGGCAGCCTCCGGGTCGCCCCGTCGCATTCGGTTCAGCAGCAGAGTGAGCTGCGAGGGTTCGCTTGCCGCCGCTTCGTGCGGGCTTTTGTCCATTTCGATACACAGTATATAGCCGTTGCGCGAAAGAGGGGAATCCCCCGAGGGCGGTCCACGGCCCAGATGCCTGGAGGAAATCGGCCGGTTGCGCCGGCTCGCGCGGCGCCATGATCATTTCCACCGGCGTTATGCGCTATTCCCTTTAGAGGCCGGCTAAAACCCGCCAGAAGTTCCGTCCCCGAGACAGTACCGCGGCGGTACTGGGCCATGCTGTGCAGGGGGGTTGCGAACGGTGATCGGTGATACAATTTGATGCTTAGAAGAATAGAAAAGGACCTTTTTATGATAAACAAATGGTTGATCGCGTTAATTCTTGTGGTAGCACTTGGGGCGTCTTTATTTGCCGGGTCCCAGAAACAGGCGCAGGATCCGGCTGTCGTGCAACAACTGACGGCGCAGTACCGCCTGACTAATGTGCAACGTGGCGGCCAGATTGGCGCTGTCGGGAGCATTTTGGTTCTACAGAAGGACGGACTCGTGATGTACAACGTCACCAATCCGCTACCGCCAACCAGCCACTACAAGAACGGAAGAATATCCAAAGCCGCCTTCGGGGGCTTCGGGAAGGACTTACTCAACGTGATGAATACGCCGGGCGCATCGGCAGCCATCGATCAGCGAATTGCCGCGGCCGGCGAAAAGGTCATGGTATCGAAAATCG
>CAYOOS010000878.1:0-1714 GCA_964405585.1 uncultured Acidobacteriaceae bacterium
GAGCAGGCGTCACGGTCTCATTGTAGGTTCCCGCGAAGATGACGCAATTATCTCCGGCGACGGCCACAGCTGCGCATGCACTGATCGTGGTGTAGTTGCCACCGCCTCCAGCCTTGACTGTAAAAGTGGTAGCTTCTGCTCGCAGGGCTGAAAGGAGCAAGATCGCCAAACTCAGGAGGAACTGTTTATTACGCATGGCCTCTAGTTTCAACTCCTTCAAGGTCTTGTGGTGTCAGCAAGCAGCTACCAACCCGCATATGGCCATAGGGCATTTGTAATCGGTTTCGGTCCTCAAGCAGATTACTATCCACTTAAAGATGGCAGCTACTGACCCCTCGGACAGTTTCGGAACAACAGGGAACCTGTCCCTGACGCCGACGATGGCGGGCTTTGGAAGACGTACTCAGCCGATCGCCATAATTCAACGGAATCGTGACAATGCCCTAGCTGTTCTATCGCCACGTGTTCAGCCAATCTTTAATGTGAGAGATTCTTAATGTGCCTTACCAATTTCGAATACTACGTCTGCTCGAGGTATGTTTGCTGGAGGCCAGAAGCGCCCGTGGATAAACCGGAGAAGCTTTTTCAGACGAAACGATCGACCATCTCTACTTAACGGTGGCGGATATTCCGATGGCGGCGGGCGCCGCTGTGATCACTCGTTCAACCGCGTCGCAGAGCGCATGTCCCACCAGGATGTGGCACTCCTGAACTCGAGGCGTTTCGTCCGATGGCGCCGCGATCAGCACATCGACAAGGCCGCGGATGCGACCTCCGGAAGCCCCCGTAAGCCCAATCGTATAGATACCCATCTTGCGCGCGATCGTAACGGCTTCGATCACGCTCGGAGAATTTCCAGAAGTGCTGATGGCAACGGCGATATCGCCGGGAACCGCCAGGGCCTGCAATTGCCGCGAGAACACATGTTCGTAGCCGTAATCGTTCGCTATGGCCGTCACGGCGGAAGCATTGTCATGGAGCGCGACGGCAGGCAATGGGCGGCGCTCGCGCAAATAGCGCCCGAGGAATTCCGTGGCGAGATGCTGGGCGTCCGTGGCGCTGCCGCCATTTCCGAAGAAGAGTGCCTTATGCCCGCTGAGATAGGCAGCAATGAGCGCGTTGGCAGCGACGGTCATGGCGGGCAAGCAAGCTTCCGCCAGACGGCTGTGAACCTCGATGCTGCTCTCGATATTCTTTCGAAGAATGTCGTCTGTCATGAGTACCTTCCGAGCCGGAGCGGCTCGGTCACTTCGGGAAACTCACCCTTTGGCCGATTCCAATATATAAATAACGTGATTGACGATCGCCTCGAGCGCCTGGCTTTTCTGATGCTTGAGTGTCAGAGCGCTTTTGTCGCGTCGAACAGCTTGGATCTTGGATTGGACCTGTTCCACGTTCTCCAGCAGGATCAGCCGGCCCTGTGAAGACAGAAACCGGTCCACGGCCCCGATCGGGCCCCGAAAAATGCTGTATACGGGAACTCCCATCGCTGCGGCTTCCCGATTCATCGTTCCGCCGCCGCTGACGACCAAATCCGAGTTCCAGATAATGTTCAACCCGTCTTCCACGCAGGCAGGGATCACTATCTTGCCAGAGGCAATGTCCGCAGTCCAGGCGGCCCGCAATGTAGCTTCCTGGCGCTTGTTTCGGGGCAGCAGCAGAATGCGTGCGCCCTGCATGTTGATGAATTTCTCGAAGGTCGCCGATAGCAGTG
>CAYOOS010000879.1:0-1714 GCA_964405585.1 uncultured Acidobacteriaceae bacterium
GGGGCAATACGAGAATCAGTTCACAGCATTTTGGCGAGGAGTTCGACGGGATGGAGGACCACGCGCCCCGTGGCGCCCTGGAGTTGTTCGATGCAGGATATGCCGCTGGCAAGGAGCGTGTGCGGACCGTTGGCGCTCTCGGCGGCCTTCCATTGCTCGACCAGTTCCTCGGAGACGGCCTGGCTGACAGCGTAGAAGTCCTTTTTGTAACCGAAGCTTCCGGCCATCCCGCAGCATTCCACTTGGGAACGAGTGACCTGAAAGCCGAGACCCTGGAGAAACTCGACGGTGACAGAGGGATCGCATACGGCGCGCTGCTGGCAGTGGGCGTGGTAGAAAATCCTCGGGCCGGGCGCGAATTTGCGAACGTCAAAGATGGTGCGCGGGTCGCCTGCCTGCTCCGCAAGATGACGCGCAATAAATTCCACCAAGTCACCTGTAAAACTCTGCAAGCTGGCGAATGCCTCCGCGGATAGGAGTTTGCGATACTCGCGCAGGATCATGGCCAGAACACTAGGCTCTACGACGAGCAGTGGACGGCCTGCCGCGTTTTCGGCTGCCAGATATTTGGAAAAGGTTTCCGCCTGGATGCGGGCGGTTTCGATCATTCCTTGCGAGAGAGCCGCACGACCATCCGGGAGGGAGTTCGTTAAGCGAACGCGCACACCCGCAGCGCGAAGGCACCGGATTGCGTCCATGCCCCGTTCCGGCGCGCCGTAGTTAGTGAAAACGTCCGCGAGCACCAATACCTCTGGTCCCAGGCGTATCTCTGGTTTCGCTGCCGTTTCGTTCGCAGCAACCTCCACCCACGTTTTCTTTGGGAACGGGGCAAGGTGACGCCGCCGGTCAATTCCGAAAGATTTTTCTAGAAACCAACGCGCGCCGGGAATTCTGGTGGCGAAATTGGATAGCGGGGCAAAGAAGGTTCCCCAGCGAGCCACGCGATCATAGTGCGCAAAGAAAACCTGCTGCGTGGAAGCGTTTTCCATCGGCAGCACACCCAGCAGCAGATGAAGCGCCCGCGCCACGATGGAAAGCGGAACCAATTGATTGAGCCGCGAGCGCAACTCGACATTCAAGCCCGGAATATCAATACGCACGGGGCATTGCGGAACGCAGCGCGAGCATCCGGTGCAAAGATCGCTGAAGCGCGCGAGTTTCAATTCCCCCGTTGTCGCCGCTTCCCACGTGGCACCGATTCCGCCGGAATAGGTCGCGCCTCCAAAACCGTGGCCTCCCAAGACCTGGAAATTCGCGCAAGAATTCAGGCAGGCGCTGCAGCGAATGCAATAGAGCGCTTCGCTCAGGCGAGCATCCTGCGCCAAAGCTTCGCGGCCGTTATCCAGAATCACCATGTGAAATTCACGCGTGGCCGGCCCCACGCCGCGAAAATCAACAACGGGGACAGGAAGCGGCGGGCGAAACACGGAGGTATAGCTGCTGAGAGGCTGGCCGGTGCCGCTGGCCGCAAGGAGTTCGATGAAGGGCGCAAATTCGCGGCGCGAGGGCACGATCTTTTCGAGTCCCGTCAGGGCGATATGCAGCGAGGGTGCGATACACGTCAAACGGATATTCGCTTCGCTTTCCACCAGCAACAGGCTTCCACATTCCGCGGAGACCAGGTTGGCTCCGGTAAACCCCGAGTCAGCCGCAAGGAAATCGCTGCGCAGACGCTCGCGGGCAAAGCGTGTTAGGTCCTCTCCAGTGTCCAAGG
>CAYOOS010000880.1:0-1705 GCA_964405585.1 uncultured Acidobacteriaceae bacterium
AAAAGCACCCGAGCTACGCGCGGTACACCGTCGAGAAAGCTCAAGCCACACTACAACGCAAGTTCGGCGAGATAGGTACCGCTGGTGGAGAAACAACGCGAGCGATTGAACCTAGCCGAGACGCAATCGAAATCCCATGAATGAAACAACTCCAATAGTGCCAGAGGAACTGCATTCACGGCTAGAAGCAGTGGAGCATTACGTGAATGCGGCTGAAGCGGCGAAATTCCTGTCGATAAATCGCCGCACTCTGCTGCAAATGGCACGAGATGGTGTCGTTCCAGGACATCCTCTTGGCAACGGCCCCCGCCGCCTATGGCGATTCCTTCTGTCGGAGCTGGACTGGTGGATGCGCAACCGCGTACACTCGCATTGCCGTCCGTGCTCTCCGAATAGGAGGAAAATTTCCAGATGAGAGCACGGTATCAGAAAGGAAGTCTTACGAAAATCAAGCGCAAGAACGGCTGTTTGGTCTGGCTCTTCCGTTGGCGGGAGACCGGCTCCGATGGCAGCCGCCGACCTAGAAACATTGTGGTCGGCCCGGTAAGCGAGTTGCGAACCGAGGCCGACGCACGGCGGGCACTGGAGACCTTGCGCCTCAACATAAACCACGATCACTCTGAGCAGGCACGTCCTCCACGTAATTTTAGGACACTCGTGGATCACTACCGCCTCAAAGAGCTGGTCCTTCAGAATGACGAACGGAAGGCATACTCGACCAAAAAGGGCTACGAGTCCTACTTGAAAAACTGGCTCGTACCTCGATGGGGCGACTATATGCTGGCGAGGATGGAAAACGGCATTGCGGTTTACGTCGAGGAATGGCTGGGTACCATCACACGCAGCCGTGGAACCAAGGCAAAAATCCGCAACATCATGAGTGCCGTTTGCACCCACGCTATCCGTTACGGTTGGATGACGACCAATCCGATTCGCGCTGTTCGCCAGAGTGCGAAACGAGAACGCATCATGGTCCCTTTGACGGCAGAAGAACTTCAAAGACTGTTTGCCGAATTGGGACCGCGAGAGCGCACTCTCGTGCTTCTCGACGTTCCCACCGGAATGCGCAGGGGTGAAGTGCTAGCCACACAATGGTGCGACATTGACTTCGACAAAAAGACGCTGAACATCCGAAGGTCGATTTGGCAACAGCACCTGGGGCCGGTGAAAACAGAAGAGAGCGAAAAGGTCATGCCGCTGGACGATGAAATGATTACTGATCTTTTGCGATGGCGTTCCGAAACGCCTTACGCGGGAGACCAGGATTGGATCTTCGCCAGCGGACGTATGAAGGGTCGTCAACCACTTTGGCCGGAAGCTATCGAGCGGAACTACATCCGACCGGCAGCAGAACGGGCCAAAATCACGAAGCGCATCAGTTGGCATGTATTCCGCCACACATTTTCTACGCTTCTTGCCGAAAATGATGAGGATGTGAAGACGGTGCAGGAACTGATGCGCCACGCCAACAGCAACATCACCATGAACATCTACACCCACGCGGTCAGCAGCAAGAAGCGGCGGGCGCAGAGCAAAGTTGTGGAAATGATTCTGCCGCAAGAAAAAACGACACCGGTCGCAGCAGGTGTCGCTTAATGTGTATTTTCTTGTGTATCGCGCCGATTTTCCAAAAGTGAGCTAAGTCTTTTGGAAAGAATGGCGGGGACGACGGGACTCGAACCCGCGACCTCTGCCGTGACAGGGC
>CAYOOS010000881.1:0-1696 GCA_964405585.1 uncultured Acidobacteriaceae bacterium
GAAGAAGTTCCTGGGGGTAATCGGGGGCAAGGGCAAGTCGTCTTTCAAGCTCGTTAATGTCGAGGCGGTTGGGGGCGCCAAAGTGACGATTCGCGCCACCCCGGCACATAGCGACAAGGCCGACCACCCGATCGAGCTGCAGGGCAACAAGAGCAAGGACGTTTTGGCCCATGCCGGGGCGGAGTACCTGGGTTACGTCGATGGCGATCAGACGGTGACGATTAAGCACTGATGGGAAGTGGGATGGCTGGAGCTGGAGCGAGAAACTTTTGAGCTCCCAAATCCTGGAGCGGCTCATTTGTTCTAGTCGACAATATAGACGTTCTGCTCGTAATCCACCAAACCGAATCGAAGCCGGCGGAGCCACCCTCGGTGACCGAGCACATTCCGCACGATACCGGGATCTGCAAGAAAATATGCTGACGTTTCGGAGCCCAGAACCTGGATCGAGATTTCGTTTCAGTATGCCTCAAATCGGCTCAGACAGATGATCGCGCCTCGGACGAAAGTCCGGACGCCGAACGCTCAGGAGTCCGCCGTTTGGACTCCACAGACAGACCTGGGGCACATCTGCTGTCGGTAAGTCTTTGAGGAATTTTGGTCGGGCCGCCGAGATTTGAACTCGGGACCTCTTGCACCCCAAGCAACAAATATCAATCACTTACAGACTGCCCACGCTGTAAACAAAAGACTTGAGGTTGTGCGATTTGGACGCCACATGGACGCCACGAGTTGTAGCTCTGCGAGTTGGACTCCAATTTGACTCCTCCCGCTACCGACCGCGCTGCGTTCGATCAAGCGTCCGCGACACTTCCACTGGCCGACTTGCGAGGCTCTCAGCGAGTTCGGGATTGTCATCGCTGAACGGCAGTCCCGTAATAATTGCGTGATCGGCCTGCGCGTCTGACTCGTCTTCAGGTTGACCAACATCCAAGTCGACATGAATGTCACGGACCCGACCGGTGTGAAGGGTGTCCGCACCAAATGAGCGGCTGAAATTTGCCAGCCATACGGCAACATCTGTCCGCGAATTGAGGTTCACCGAAAGGCCATCGGAGTCCTTTTTGGGATCACGAATGAATGCATCCGCCTTTATCCGTTTGGTGTCTTCGTTGAACCAGTTCCTCTTGAGCAAGGCCCTTAGGACAATCTCTTCACACGGCAGTGGGATGATGGCCATCGCGCAAGATTCGTTCAGGAGATCAGGCTTCGCGCAATACCCAAGCTAAATGTTGGGCCAATCGGTTGCCGTCGCTTGTGTAGTCGACAGATTACTCTCGGGACGATCCGGAAAACAACAGCACGTCACCGTGTCGCCCGGTATCCACCGTTCCTGAGTGTGGCTTTGTTTTCACCGATGAATGCCATAAGCGCAGCCTCGTCAAACTGCCATCTACAGCCGAAATCCGGCAACCAGTTAACGTAACGTCGCCGATACGCCGAAGTGCAACCGTTTGTCGCCCACAAACCAAGGTCTGCTAGAGAACTTGCCCTGCATCCAAGGCTCGCGCAGGCTGTCCGTCACGTCTGCTACTGTGCGGGCTTGCGCCTTGCTTTCTGGCCGCCCAGTGACGATTCTTTCGCGTTTGCGATGATCCCAGCCGCACGCAACTTCGCAATCCGGCTGATGAGGCTCAGCGGAACCGGTTTGGTGAGAGAGAAATGGACCGTCCCCTTTCGCAGGTCATAGCCGATG
>CAYOOS010000882.1:0-1696 GCA_964405585.1 uncultured Acidobacteriaceae bacterium
CGGTGATTCGCCTGTTTCGAGGATTTGAACTAATTCCCAGCCTTTCTCTCCTTCGTCCTTAAGGAAAGTTTCTAACTGCGAGTCTGACACAGAAGCGATTCGTTCCACTTTGTATTTCCATTCGGACATAATCGTCAACTCCTCAGGAAATTCCGGCGTTTCATCAACGCGAGTTTCAATTGGCTCGTCCTTGCCGGAGCGAAGCGTGAGTGTATCAGATTCCATGAGGATGAGTCTGGAGCCACGGCAAACTTCGCCTCTAAACCCAGGCTGTCTCTGACGCCATCCCTCCATCCGCGCTCTTGATCGGGCGATGATCGCTCTGTGCAGGGTGGGCGTAACGTTCGCGGAGCACGGTTTCCGAGCGACGTTGCGCATGGCTAATTCTCACGTGAAAATAGTATGTGACCACACCGTCCAAGCTGGGTGCCGCGTTTTTGACCGTCTTTGGGCTCCCCTTCCTGGGGATGGGGCTTTTCGCCGCGGTCACGTTTTTGCATGCCCCTAATCAGGCGCTGCCGCAAAGAATTGGGGCGGCCGTCTTCGCCTCCGTATTCAGCATTATCGGCGGCGGCCTGATCTTCGGCTCGTTTTACGGCTACTCTCGCCAGAAAAAACAAGCGGAGGTAGAACTCGCCCACCCAGGCTCGCCGTGGCTTTGGCGGCCGGATTGGGCCGCGGGCCGTGTCGAGAGCAAAAACAAAGCGAGCGCCATCGGCTGGTGGGTCGCGGCGGTGCTGGTGAACATGGTTTCCCTGCCGGTTTCCCTGGCCGGCATTTCTCAGGGCCTAAGAACGCAGGACCCCAAGCTCATCATCCCGGCCGCCTTCGAACTCCTCGGGCTGATCGTGCTCTTTGGCGCCATTCGCGCAACCATCCGCTTCGAGCGCTTCGGCCAAACCTATTTCGAGATGACTTCGCTGCCTTTCTCTCCCGGAAGCCGCCTGGCTGGCATGATTCACATTCAGCTCCATACCGATGCGGGCCATGGCGTTGACCTCACGCTGGCCTGCATTCGGCGCATAGTCATAGGCTCCGGAAAGGATCGCTCGACGCAGCAGGTTCCGCTGTGGGAAGACTCCAAGAGCGTTTCGCCCGAGTCTCTCATCCGTTCTCCGCTCGACACCATGATCCCCGTCGAGTTCGCCCTCCCCGCTGACGCCTTTCAGACCGATCATGACAATCCCAACGACCAGGTCGTCTGGCTGCTGAAGGCCAGAGCCGATGTGCCCGGCGTCAATTATTCCGACGAGTTCGAGGTGCCCGTGTTTCGCGCTGGCTCATCAGCTTCGGCTGCGGCCAGTGCTGCTTTCGCTGGCGGCGCGCCAATCGGAAGTTTCGCGTCGTCCACGACACCGTCCGCCGGAGGTTTCGCTGAGGTTTCCGAACCGCCGCACCATCGTGTGATCGTCCACGATTCGCCCGACGGTCAGGAATTTCGCTTCCGCGCCGGACGCAACGTCGCCCGCACCGTCCTGGTGGTGAGCCTCGCGGCGGCCATCACGGCGCTTTTCTGGACGATGCTGCATGTACACCCCCGTCCACCCATGTTTGCCTTCGCGATCGTTGGCTTGCTGGATTTCTTCCTGACCATGGCAGTGATTCAGGCGGCGCTCTCCACAACGCGCATCCTGGTTGGAAACGGCATGATTTCCTGGCGGCGCTCCATTCTTGGGATGGGCCAGCCGCATGAATT
>CAYOOS010000883.1:0-1695 GCA_964405585.1 uncultured Acidobacteriaceae bacterium
CCACTAGCCGCGGCAACCGTTGCGTTCCACCATATCCCGGAATGATGCCAAGCTTTACTTCGGGCTGGCCAAGCTTGGCGTTCTCGCTCGCGAGCCGCATGGTGCAAGCGAGAGCCAGTTCGCATCCGCCGCCGAGCGCGAATCCATTGATGCAGGCAATTACAGGTTTCCCGAGGTTCTCGATCAGATTGAGCACGCTCTGTCCGCGATGGCCATACTTCTTGCCAGTCACGACGTCCTGCGTCGCCAGCTCGCTGATGTCAGCTCCGGCAACGAAAGCTTTTTCGCCCGAGCCAGTCAAGATCGCGACGCGAATGCTGTCATCATTCTTAATGTCATGAAACGCCGCCCGCAACTCTTCCATGGTGGCCATATTGAGCGCATTGAGCACCTTGGGCCGGTTGACGGTTACGTAAGCAATGGAGTTTTTCTTTTCGAGAAGTATGTTTTCGTAGTTCATGATTCCTTTATCATCTCATCTTTTCGGGCGACCCCTTTATTCCCCTGTGCTCACACAGGTATTGCCGCGTCTTCTCCTTTGCAGACGCCCTTGAACGACGTGAAGTGTGCTTGTGTAGCATGGCCGCAGAGGCGCTATAATTGTATAGCACGAGGGGACAACATGTTAGCCATCCGCCTTCCCGAAAAGATCGAAAAGCGCCTCGACCGTCTAGCCAAGCGAACCGGTCGTACCAAGACATATTACGCCCGCGAAGCGATCGTACAGCATCTCGATGAACTGGAAGACATTTATATCGCCGAAAAGCGCCTTGAATCCATACGCGGGGGCCGCACCCGGACCATTCCTATTGAAAAAGTAATGCGCCGCTATGGCATGGCAGATTGATTTCGACCCTGCCGCTCAACCAGAACTCAACAAACTGGACAAGCCCGTCCGTCGCCGCATTCTCAAATTCCTCTACGAACGTGTCGGCGAACTGGATGATCCGTGAAAGATGGGCGCAAGGCTTCAAGGCACCTTGAGCGAGTTCTGGAAATACCGCGTCGGCGACTACCGCCTTATCTGCTCGCTGGAGAACGAGCGCTTGGTCGTTCTGCTTCTCCGCATCGGCCACCGCAGGGACATTTATAAGAATTAGTGGTTCTTACCTTTGCAGCAGATCGACCAGAACCGCGGTTTCAGCTCGAATCGCTGTTTTCAACGTCGGCTCGTAGTCGGGCGCCCAGAGCGGCGAATGCAGACCCGGTAGGACTGTGCCCGACTTCTGCGCCTCGGCAAATTTTGCAGGTTCAACCGCTCCAACAAAAAACATAGTCGCGGGAACTCCTGCCAAGCCAAACTCAGAGAAATCCTCGGACACCATCTTCGGGGGAACCTCCACAACATTTGCAGCCCCGAGCGTATCCCGCAGGCTTGCCACGACTCGCTTCGTTAGTTCGGGATCATTATAGGTCGCGTTAGTGCCAGGAGTGATTTTGATCAGCGGTTCGCGCGGCGCGCCGGCCGCCAGCGCCTCCGCCTTCACAATCCGGTCGATGGACGCCAGCAGGTGCTTGCGTACCTCCGGCTTATAGGAGCGCACCGTAACCTGGAGCTTTACCTCATCCGGAATGATGTTGCTCTTCGTCCCGCCCTGAAAAGAACCTACCGTAATGACTGCCGGATCGAAAGGATTGTTTTCCCGCGAAACAATCGTCTGCAGCGCAAGTACTGTGCGTGCTCCAATCACGATG
>CAYOOS010000884.1:0-1692 GCA_964405585.1 uncultured Acidobacteriaceae bacterium
CCGCGCGGCCACCCGGCCGATGCTGGGAAACGGAAAATGGAAGGCCATCACGGGCATTCGTTCGGCGATGGCGCGTTCCAGCAGGCTGCGCCGCGTGGCCAGCGCGCGCTCGGGCTCCAGATCGAAGCCGTTCTCCCACTCGGAATGCTCCAGGTGCAAGGGATGGACAGCGGCGTCGCCCAGATTGAGCAGTTGGCGTCCTTCCGAACTCAAGAGCAGCGCGAGGTGTCCCGGAGTGTGCCCGGGCGCGGGAAGGGTGCGCACGCCCGGGACGATCTCGGTTTCGCGATCGATCAACTCTATCTGGTGGCGTAACGCCTGCAGGCATTGCCGCGCGAGAAAGCGAATGGCCGCTTTGGCTTCCTCGTCCACGCGCATGTTCCGCAGATCCACGCTGGTGGAGTTCCAGAAATCCCACTCCGCTTCCGCCATGACATAACGCGCATTGAGGAAGGTTGGCCGGAGCGCCAGAGGATCACGGCCATCCACAGCTCCCCCGATGTGATCGGGATGGGCATGGGTAAAGATTACGGTGCTCACGTCCTGCGGGCGGACGCCATGTACCTCCAGACGGGCCAATATCGCCCCGGAAGTGTGCGAACCATCGCCCAGTCCGGCATCCGCCAGGATCACTTCGCGGCCGGTCTCGATCAGGAGGCAAGTGTAAGGACTGATGACCTGGGCGCCGTCCGACCCGCGGCTTTGCAGGGCGCCGGCGAGCATTGTCTCATCGGCGTTGGGAAACAGCCAGGAGGTTGGATTGGCCACGTAGCCGTCGCTGAGGACGGTGCACCGCAGACTTCCGACTTGGAAGCAATGCGAACCTGCCGGCATATCGAGGCCGGCGACAATTATATCAGAGGTATTGGGAGCGAATTATCTTTTAGAGGACCAAGGGCCGCCGCGGATAGACGGCGGCCCTGTTTTCCTGGAAAGAGAGGATTCTGGAGTGGGGAAGGAACGCTCCGAAGAGCGGAAGGGGTTGGAGGAAGGCAATAGGGGTGATTTGGTAAGCTCGGTGGGACCAGAGTCCCTCTTTCGTTTGCCACGATACCAGCCGGGCGTTCGCGTGCCGCCGCGCGATTCGGCCAAGTGTCTCAAAGCAAAGCGCAAAAAAAATAAGATCCCGGTGATTGGAAAACCGGGCCAAATCTCGCTTGAGCGATCTACTACGTAATAGTAGAATCAGACACAAAATGGTTGGCCGATCATGCAGCCGAAATGGGCGCAGGGGAAAGCCTGCTAACGAGTTTCGATGTCAACAGCGGTCGCCCGGTTGTGAACATGACGGGGCTGATGGGGGAGTACGAAATCGTAGTCGATATTCCATTGCCCGCGAACGGAAGAGCGACCCCTATCGACGAAGCACCCCGTCCGTTCGAGGACGCATGGGACCCCAGGGGCGCGCCCCAGGTAGCGCAGTCTCTGAAGATCCTCGGCCTCCAACTCAAGAACACCAAAGCGCCGATAGAGTATTTGGTCGTCGACCACGGGGAAAAGATCCAACGGAGAATTGAAGTCGCCGCTCGCACCGTAGATCGTAGTGCTCCGTGGCGAGTGGATACGGAATGCGCGAAACCGCCATAAGAGTGGCTTGGTTTTATCCGTACTACTAATGTTCGAAATCTTCGCGCGCTGCAAAGATCTTCAAGCAACTCCGGTCTTTTCATTTTGGTAGCGGCTATTCGCGCG
>CAYOOS010000885.1:0-1443 GCA_964405585.1 uncultured Acidobacteriaceae bacterium
TAGCTCAGTGGTAGAGCGAGGGTCTCATAATCCCTAGGCCGTGGGTTCGATTCCCCCCGCCGGCACCATTGATTTCAAAAGGCTTAACTCCAATTTGGTTGTTTCAGCGCGTCCGTCGCGCATCCTCGTCCCCGATTCTCGCGTCGAAAATAGACCAGAAAACTGATCTCGATTCTAGGTGGAATACTGGTTTTATCTTTCAGTGGTTTAATCCGTAGAGAAACTCGACTTTTGTCCCGGCCTTTCATTGCTTTCTCGGCGAACATGCAAAACTCATTCACAAGCACTTCAGTAAGTCCCTGAACAGAGCGCTTCTAACCACTCAGGAAAGACAGCGAAACCGGGCAGATGATTTATGGGATGAGCGACGAGTTCTTAGCTCCAGGTGTTTTCGAAGCGGGCTTCAAGTGATGGCGATGCAAAACCCAATCGAAAACGGGTAGGAAGATATTATAGCGGCCTTGGAATCCGCCATGGTGCAGCAAGTGATGCCGCCGCGCGAACTGCATCCAAGCCGGCAGCCATTCTCCCATGTGAATGCGCCAATGGATCTCCTCATAAATGATGTAGTAGATGGTGAAACCCAGGAACATTCCCGCGCCAATTCCGTGATCAAGAAATTGTTCGATCGCGAATGCCGGGGGCGAATTCAGCAGAAATACAAGTATCACCACTAGAGGTGAACTGGAAAAGTTCACATATCTCGCTTCGTTGGGGGCGCCAACGGAATCATGATGAAGCGCGTGCTGCCGGTCCAGAAAACCACTGCCCAGATGCAGGAGGAACCTGTGAAGAACGTACTCAAAAGCATTCGCGTAAACAGCTCCCGCAAGAGCGCCAACAGCCAAGAGATTCAAGGAACCTCGAAATATCAACACTGCAGCGAGAGCGAGTCCTGACCCGGTAAGAAGTGCGGTAATCGCATTGTTGCGTTTCACGGTCCTGCCGCGCACAATTTCCGCAGCCCTGATTTCGTTGGTAGTTTCCATGAAGAGCGCCGGTCTAAATCGATCCTAACGAAAAATGCCCGTCTCTCGCGACCGAATTAACGCCAGGAGTCCGAACGCAACCCTTAATTTGAGCTATGCAGCAAGAGTCGCCAGAGTTTCCGCGAGCACCACAACTCCTCGCTCAATGTCTTCCAGAGATGCGTATTCGTCGGGACGATGGCTGTAGCCATTTCGGCATGGAATAAAGAGCATCGCCACCGGAGTAATGCGCGACATAAAAAGCGAGTCGTGATACGCGCGGCTGACCATCGGCAGGAAACGAATTTCGTGTTTTGCGCAGGATTGCGAAAGAGCTTCCGTAATCGCAGGAGCGCATTGGGCAGGCGCATCGGCGTTCAATAGTTCCTGCCGGATCGAAACTTGGCGCTTCGCGGCAATGGATTGGCGTGCGGCTTCAATCGAACGCATCACCGCGTCGCGCCGGGCTTCACTT
>CAYOOS010000885.1:1453-1691 GCA_964405585.1 uncultured Acidobacteriaceae bacterium
CCGAATGTCCACACTTAGCTGGACGCGGCTGGGGATGCTGTTCACGGCGCCAGGGAACACTTCACAGATACCCACGGTCGCCACCGTATCCACGGCTCCGCTTGTCCGCGCGGCGTTTTCGATCGCCAGGACGAGCTCCGCTGCTGCGCACAGGGCGTCTCTACGGTCAGGCATCAACACCCCACCCGCGTGTCCCCCCGAGCCTTCGATCGAAATGCGCAGGCTAGCCGGAGCGGCG
>CAYOOS010000886.1:0-1684 GCA_964405585.1 uncultured Acidobacteriaceae bacterium
AAACTCCCTTGCCTCAGCAGTTCGAGAAAATAGGAGGGCCCATACCAGCCGGAAGCCTCGTTCACGTCCGCATGATTACGCCCCTGAGTTCAGCCACCGACCACCGGGACACTCCGGTTCGCGCGGTGGTTTCACAACCTCTCTTTTCTTCTAATCATACCCTCATCCTGCCGGAAGGCGCGAGGCTGAACGGCATCATCACGGACGCAGTTCCTGCCCGACGTTTCGGGCGCAATGGCCAGCTCCGGTTTACGTTTCGCCAGCTCGAACTTACCTCCGGCGTGCGTCACGCGGTTGAGGCCAGCCTACAAGGAGTGGACGCCGCTTCTGGGAGTCACTTGCAGCTCGATGCCGAAGGCGGCGCCCATGCTGTGACGCCCAAGACGAAGTACGTGATGCCGGCAATCGACGTTTTTCTGGCGGCCACATCCCTGGACCTGGATAAAGATCACGGAGTCAACGGGGCCGCGACGGGACAGGGCGCAGATTACGGGGGAGCAGGAATAAGGGGCGGGGCAAGTCTGGGGTTAGCGGGAGCAGTGATCACCTTACTGGCTCACTCCCGACCGGTTAGCGCTGGGTTTGCCTTCTACGGCGCGGGTTGGGCGGTTTATTCCCACCTTGTCGCACGTGGCGTGGACGTGGTATTCCCCAAGAACACTCCCATGGAGATCCGCTTTGGCACCCACGACGGCTCAGCACCAGCTCAGACAGGCAACAAATTCGTTTCGCAGGCTACCAAACCCGAAAAGATTTCCTGACCGTTTACTGTTTTGCGCTACCCTTCCCTCATCTGGTAGCTACTTCGTTGCATTTGGGTGGTCGGCAGCGGCCGCGGGTGTTAGGTGGGACGTCTCGGATTGTCCTGCTAACACCGCCGTGACCGAATTGGGAAGCTTGTCCGCATTTGCCAGCATGAGCGAGATCCGCCACATCTGGGTCTCGGACAGGCGCTGATTGAAACCCGGCATTCCCGTCAGCCGAATTCCATTCGCCACCTTCCAAAATGTCTCGCCGGGCGGATCGTCCGTGACGCCCTTTCCATGGAGTAACTCAGGCGGTGGGGGAAACTCTCCGCGGGCGATCGCAGTCTTCTATTTTCCCGGAACCCCATGGCACACGGCGCAATTCGTCAGATACTCGCGCGCGCCCGCAAGGTAATTGTCTTCATTAGCTTCAATCGGGACAAACTTTGGCATTTTCTTTTGCAATTTAGCATTCAGTGCCATTTTTGCCAGCCTCTTTTCAAACGGCATTGGACTTGACGCCGTAGCCACCGGCGCGAAGCCTCCCGCGAAGTATCCGTACCCTCCCCCGATGATACAGACCAGGGTCACGATTACGCCTGCCGCGAATTTTTTCATCTCGAGCCTCTTGTTGTGGACTTGCCATATAACCTGAGTTCGCCGCTTGAGCTCAGAAAATTGCCCGAAGTTTTCTCAGCAAGCGAGGCTGGCTGGCAATTCTTCTATCGCCAATGATAGCAGGCGCCAACCGGAACGGCATGACCTGGGCCTGGCCATTACGTTGGACGCCAAGTCAGGTCCACGCGCACGGGAATGTCGTTCTTGACGGGCATCGTTAGGAGCGAAGGCGGATCGATCTTGAAGTCGGATAGCTTGGCGGGGATGGTTCCGGTGATCCGCGTCTCGCTCCCTTGAGACGTCCGTTGGAACGGTACCTG
>CAYOOS010000887.1:0-1680 GCA_964405585.1 uncultured Acidobacteriaceae bacterium
ACACCACCAACACTCCCAGCAATCCCTTTCTCATTCTCATTCCCCTCTGCCTCTTTGACTGTCTCACCCGAGGCAATCCCACACAAACCATAGCCCAGATAAGGCACGGCACAGTTTAACGTGAGGTTGCGGAGAAAGGGTTGCAAAAAAATTCGCAGCATCGGCTTTATCGCGAACTCAATGGATGAAACAACTGGCGCCCTTCGCCTTGACACATGCCTGAACGGGGCCTACACTATGTAGTTTTTAGGTGTTCCCCGCGAACCATCTGGGGGAGGACAACATGGATAAGAAGCGTTTGGAGTACTACAAGAAGAAATTACTGACCCGGCGCGACGAGTTGGTGAAGACCATTGTGCGCACCGAAGAGGAAGGCCGCCAGGCCGACGACGATCCTACCGTGGATCTGGCCGATAAAGCCGCAAACTCCTACACCAAGGAATTCCTCTTCGGCCAGACCAATACCGACCGCGCCGTTCTGAACATGATTGACGAAGCTTTGAAGCGCATCCGCAACGAGGAATACGGCACCTGCGCTAATTGCCAGGAAGAGATGCAACAGAAGCGTCTCGACGCCGTACCTTGGGCCAAACACTGTATTTCCTGCCAGGAGAAATTGGAACAGGGCGCTCTGTAATCCCTCACTCGCAACGATTACCGAATCAGTATCTAACTGAAGTAGAATAAACCCAGCGAGGATGGGTGTCGCTGAACCATGTTCCATTCTGGGTCGCGGATTCCGATGGTGCGCTGGTTGGGGGAATTTGCCGGCGCACTGACCAGTGTTGTGTTCCCCACGGGTTGCCGCCTCTGTGACGCGCCACTCGTGCATGCCCGACGTCTGCCCATCTGCGAAGCGTGCCTGGCTTCGTTTCAAATAATCCTGCCGCCAATCTGCAATCTCTGTGGCCAGGTTCTGTCCGGCTCCGCCCAGTCCAGCGAATCCGCGGCGATCTGTCGCGATTGTTCACCGGACAGATTCGCGTTTCAAGCCGCCCGCAGTTTCGGCCTGTATGAAGGGGCGCTGGCCCGCGCCGTCATTCTCCTAAAGTACGAACGCCTGGAACCACTCGGAATTTATTTCGCCATGCAACTCCTCAAACTGGTCCGGAGCGATGCAAAACTTCCACCCGTGGACATGATCGTGCCCGTCCCCCTGCATCGTCTGAAGCGCAAGGACCGCGGTTTTAACCAGGTGGACCTCTTCGCGCATCCCTTGGCACGGCGCCTCCACCTTCCTTACCGGCCCGTTCTCCTGATGCGCTCCAGGCCCCGGCCGGAGAAACACCTCCTGACTCAGGAGGAGCGCTGGGAAGCGGTACGTGGCGCTTTTGCTATGCGTCAGGGGGGCCGGGTTGACAATTTGCGGGTCTTGTTGCTAGATGATGTAATGACGACGGGAGCGACGCTTGATGCGTGTGCTCGCGCGTTACGCGAAGCCGGAGCCCGTTCGGTACTGGGCCTTACTATTGCCCGCGCCCCACGGCCCGTCATCCCCGTCAGTGGAGCATAGTATCCTGAAGGGTGCGCGATGAGCGCAAGAAGGCCAGAAGCGATCGATCCCCGAGGGAGACATTCCCTCGAAGCGGGTGGCTTGCTTGTGCCCAACACTTCGGGGAGCCTTTCCAACCGTCTCCTGTCTCCACTGCCCGGCCGGCGCGCTTCCATGATGCAGGAGCC
>CAYOOS010000888.1:0-1679 GCA_964405585.1 uncultured Acidobacteriaceae bacterium
AACGAGTACGTCAAGCATCGCGAGGAGTTTCATCCCTTCGCGCTTTCCGTTCCCGCCGAACGCGCCTCCGAATATTTCGATGCCTCGCCGAATTGCCGCTTTATGACGTCGCTGGCCACGCTCACCAATCCTGTCGGCGGCCTCGAACGTTTTGCCTTCCACGGAAACCTGGTGCGCGTCCACACCGTCGAGCAGCATGCCAATCCCATCTTCTGGAGGCTGCTGCACAAATTCGGTGAATCCGCGCCTGCCCCCATTTTGGTCAATACTTCGTTCAATCTTTTCGGCGAGCCTCTGGTCACCGATCCGCGTGGCGCCGTTCGCAGTTTCTATTGCGCCGGAATCGACGCACTCGCCCTCGGCCCGTTCCTTTTGGTGAAATAACGGCGCGAGATAGTCGTCACCGACCTGTGAATGTTTTTCTTGAATTTCCCGGCGCCGGGCGGCGCCGTTTCACGCCGGGCCCAACTACCCCTCGAAAATCACCTGCGCCAGCGCCTGCTCCGACGTGTGCGTGATACTCACCGCAATATTCTTCACTCCCAGAGCATCGGCGATCTTTTTCGCTTCGCCCTTCAACGCCAGCGTCGGACGTCCGCCCTTCACGCGCACCACTTCCACGTCCACCCAACGCACTCCGTGGCTCCAGCCTGTTCCCAGCGCCTTCATCGCCGCTTCTTTCACCGCAAAGCGTCCCGCATAGCGTTCGTACTTATTTTTGAACTTCTCGCAGTACGCCACTTCGTCCTGCGTGTACACGCGCCGAAGAAACCTTTCCCCTTGCGCCACAATCACGGCTTGGATGCGCTTCACTTCCGCCACGTCGATGCCCAATCCCACGATCATTCCGCTGTTGATCCTCGACCCGATTATACTGTCAGGACCATGCCGGCACGGAAAACATCCGCGAAAAAGCCTCCAAACGGCCAACGCGCCAGCCAGCGCCCACTGCCTTTGTCATCACCCTGGGTGATGCACCGTTCCCGCGGCTTGCAGATTATTCAACTCGCGCCCTTCCGTAAAATTCCCTGGCTCGCCCATGGATTCAGCACGCGGCCCGGCGGCGTCAGCCCACTTGAAGGAAAGCAAGTTCTAAACCTCGGTTTCATGGAATGGGACGCTCGAGAACACGTCGCCGAAAATCGCCGCTTACTGCAAGCCGCACTCGGGGCTGAAAATCTCACGTTAGCTCCGCTCAAGCAGATTCACTCCGACGCGATTCATCTGTTCAACGCCGCGCCCGCACATCCGTGCAAGGGAGACGCCTCCGCCACAAATCGTCCCGGCGTGCTGCTCGGCGTGCAAACCGCCGATTGCGTTCCCATTCTTCTCGTTGATCCCAAAAAGCGCGCCGTTGCCGCAATCCATGCAGGCTGGAAGGGCACGCTGGCCCGCATTGCCGAAAAAGCCGTTGGCCGGATGCGCCTCGAATTTGGCAGCGAGCCTGCTGATCTCCTCGCCGCTATCGGGCCCTCCATCGGTCCTTGCTGTTATGAAGTTGGCGCCGAGTTCGTCACCAGATTCTCCGCGCAATTCGCCGACTCCTCGGAGTATTTCGATGAACCGCGCACCGGCGATGAGCCCAATCCGCTGCAGTGGCTCAACATGGCGCCTCCCGGCCACCAGCCACCGCCGCACCGAAACCGAAGGTCGAACCCCTTGAATTGGCGGACCAGTAG
>CAYOOS010000889.1:0-1673 GCA_964405585.1 uncultured Acidobacteriaceae bacterium
ACGTTCTACCCCCCAACCCACTACTCCCGATCTCCGGGATTGCCACTGCCAGACCGTTTATGCAAT
Organism: uncultured Acidobacteriaceae bacterium; assembly: GCA_964405585.1. Classification (GTDB taxonomy): domain Bacteria; phylum Acidobacteriota; class Terriglobia; order Acidiferrales; family UBA7541; genus Acidiferrum. Next base: position 67 of record CAYOOS010000889.1, read on the forward strand.
GTCTAGTTTTTTTCCATTGAGAAAGCCGTGGACTTTTTTTGTCCGGCCTACCTGGAAAAGGTTGGCCAATTTTTGGATCGCCTGATTTTCCGCCATTTCTGCTAATGAAACACCCCCTCTCTGTGCGGCCTTTTGACGTTGAACCAGACAGGACGCTTGCCATCCGGCACGACCTTCATCAGGCCCAACCAGGCAAATCCCAGCCCCGCGGACAACTTCCCTTTCTCGATAGCCGAAGAAACACCATAGCAAACCAGATGGCCGCCGCGACGCAAGCAGCGGTAGGAATCCCTGCGGGTCTTGCCGCCAATGGATTCCAGGACAGCGTCGAGTCCTTCGGGCGCAAGTTGACGAATGCGTTCGAGGAAATTTTCGGCGCGGTAATCAATCGCGGTGGCGCCGAGTGCGTAAACCAGCTCGAGTTTGGCCTTGGAAGCCGTGCCAAACATCTGGAGGCCAGCAATTTTGCCGAGTTGCAGAGCCGCGGTGCCCACGCCTCCAGCAGCGCTGTGGACTAGGAATCGCTGGCCCTGATGTAGATTCGCGACGCGATGCAGCATCTGGTAGGCGGTTACGTAATTGAGAACGAGGCTGACGGCTTCAGCGGGATCAAGGTTTTCCGGGACGGGAACGAGCTGCGCCGCGGGGATAATGGTGTACCGGCTGTAGCCGCCAGTCATGGTGAGGGCTGCCACCCGTTGGCCAACCGCGAAACCGCCGACGCCGAGGCCGATCGCGTCGATTTCCCCCACGATGTCGTAGCCCGGTGTGAAGGGAAAAGCAGGGGTGCTGGGATACAGACCGTGGCGCATCAGGATGTCGGCGAAGGCGACGCCTGCAGCAATGATTTTGACGCGTACCTGGCCGGGCGCGGGAGTCGGCAGGTCCTCCTCGACCCATTTGAAGACTTCCGAGCCGCCGAGGCCGGTGATCACCATGCGAGCGTTTTTCGTCGCGACCATGGATACCTCACTCAAATCGTTCGATGCATAGCCATCTCTTTTGGGCGCACACACTGTATTTCCGATACTCGATTCTCTTCCAAATGCACCGAATTTCGAACTGCGTGACTTCCCCTAACACACATTCGAGCTTTACGCGCTCGCTGCCACCAAAGTAACTAAACCTTAATGACAATGCTGGCCAGGTAGAATACTATCCGAGTAGCCTAGCGGAGGCCTTTATGAAACGATTCCTCGTATTGGTTCTTCTGTGTCTCGGTCTAAGTGGGTTCAGCGCCGCGCAACAAACCTCGTCAGATGCCCCGGCAAGCAAGGAAGATATCGAAAGGTATCTGCAAGTGATGCATTCGCACGACATGATGGTCAAGACGGTGGAAGCCATGGCCAAGCCAATGCACGACATGGTTCACCAACGGTATCTGAAAGACAGAGACAAGCTGCCTGCGGATTTTGAAGCCCGCATGAACAAGGAAATGGACGAATTAATGAAGAGTTTTCCGTGGGACGAAATGCTGGATGCCATGGTACCCGTGTACCAAAAGCATTTCACCAAGGGAGATGTTGACGCCCTGGTCGCCTTTTATTCCGGGCCGACGGGCCAGAAGATGCTTCAGGAGTTGCCAGCCATCACGGCAGAGACAATGG
>CAYOOS010000890.1:0-1662 GCA_964405585.1 uncultured Acidobacteriaceae bacterium
GCTTCGGAATCAGCTACGAATTCTGGCAACGTCATTTCGCCGGCGATCCCCATGTTCTGGGCAAGACGATTTTTGTAGACACCGGTTCCGGGCCGGTTATGGTGGTACTTGCTCCCCACTTTGATCTATTAGAGACCGGCCCCCCGGATATATTCATGTTTCACGGGAGTGCGAATCCCGCCGAATCAGGAATAGGGGATCCGCGCTGGGTGATGGCGATCGGCAAGTTGAAGCGCGGCGTCTCTGTCCAGGAGGCGCAGGTGGCCATGGATGTAGTTGAGCAGCACCTGGCCCAAGTGTTTCCCGAAGAATACAAGGGCGTGGGTGTCCGAGTTGAGCCGTTGCGGCAAGGGCTGTTCGGCTGGTCTTCCGACTTTTTGTACCTTTTGCTCGCGGTTGTGGGATTCGTGTTGCTGATCGCGTGCGCAAATGTCGCCAATCTTCTGCTGGTTCGAGCCGACTCTCGCCGCAAAGAGATTGGCGTTCGCGTGGCCTTAGGGGCCGGGCGGACTCGGCTAATTCGCCAACTTCTTACCGAGAGCATTGTGCTTTCCTTTGCCGGTGGTCTGGGCGGACTGCTCGTGTCCATTTGGGGCATTAAGTTGTTTGATCTATTGTCCCCCAATTGGATGCCACGCACCGCTAATGCCCCGATGGATGCACGGATCTTGCTGTTCACGTTTGGCGTCTGCATTTTGACCGGCATCGTGTTCGGGTTGGTCCCGGCCTTCCGTGCTTCGAGAAGTGATGTAAATGAAACATTGCGCGGCGAGGGGCGCACTACGGGTTCGATGTCGCGTCAGCGCACGCGAAATATTCTGGTGATCGCGGAGGTAGCGGTGGCGCTCGTGCTGCTCATCTGCGCCGGACTGATGATCAACACGCTGACGCGCGTATTGCGCACCAATCCCGGCTTCAATCCCAATCAACTAGTCACCGCGCAAGTTCGCCTTGCAGGAGACAAGTACATTGATTCCACCGATCCGGATCATCTCGATCTGAATGTGATTCACCCGCCGGTGGAACTTTTCTGCCGACAGGTTTTGGAGCGGCTGCAAGGACTGCCCGGCGTGGAAGCTGCGGCCTTTGTCGATTGGCTGCCGCTTGCACAAGATACCCAGCACGCGCATCCCGGCTTCCGCATTGCGGGGCAAGCGCCGCTCTTATCCGCGGAAGCACCTACCATTCTTTTCGATTCCATCAGCCCCGGCTATTTTCGCGTGATGGGCATTCCGGTACTGCGTGGCCGCGGCATCGACGAGCAAGACAGGGAGAGCGCACCGTGGGTAGTAGCGATCAACGAATCGATGGCTCATCAATTCTGGCCAAAGCAGGATCCGATTGGCCAAGTAATCACCTTTGATAACTCGCCTGATGAGAGGCCGCGCCAGATCGTCGGCATCGTGAAAGACGTGAAGGACTACGGGCTAACGCGAGAATCGATGCCCGAAGCTTTCGTGGCCTACACGCAATTGTCGGCGCGCACTGTTCCGGGCTGGACGGAAGCGCGCGTTCACAAAAGCTTGGTCGTTCGCACCCGGTTCGTTTCGAAGGAATTGATGGAGAGCGTACGCAAAACCATTGCAGATCTGGCGCCTGATTCCGCCGTTTACGGCGTCACCACCGTTCAGCAAACGGTTTCCAGTGCCGCGCGGGTGTGGA
>CAYOOS010000891.1:0-1662 GCA_964405585.1 uncultured Acidobacteriaceae bacterium
AAATCGCGCGCGTCAATGTCCACCCTCCCCCGGCTGCCGATCACGATGACTCTGCCATTCTTGGCCAGGAGGGGGAGGTCCTGGCCAAGATTCACGTTCGCAAGCATTTCCAGAATGATGTCCACGCCGCGGTTATCGGTCAACTTGAGCACCTCCTCCAAGTAATTGGGCAGCCGATGATTCAGGACGTGGTTGGCGCCCAGATCGCGGACCAATTGCGCGCCCCGCTCCGAACCGGCGGTGCCGATGACGGTCAAGCCTGCGGCGCGCGCCAGTTGCACCGCTGCCGTGCCGACGCCGCCGCTGGCCCCGTGGACCAGGACCATCTCGCCCGGCACAGCTCGTGCCCTCTGAAACAGCGCCCGCCAGGCCGTCCCGTACGGAATGCCCAAAGCCGCAGCCAAAATCAATGCAGCCGCAGAGATTCTCCCTCTCGACCAGATCGCCACGGCGATCACCCGCTACGCGGGCGTTCCGCTGATCCATCAAAAAAGAAGGAAAAGGAGTCAGGCATGACAAGTCCACAACCCGTTCGGTCTGCCGTAGCGCCACGTCCAGCCGGGGATTCCGGCCGCCGCATTCGCGTGCTTCTGGTCGACGACCAGCCCATGATCGGCGAGGCCGTCCGGCGGATGCTCGCGTCCGAGGAAGACATCGATTTCAACTACTGCAGCGATCCCACAAAGGCGATCCAGGCCGCCGCGGAATTCCGTCCCACGGTTATCCTTCAGGACCTCGTCATGCCCGAGGTGGATGGTCTCACGATGTTGCGATTCTATCGCGCGAACCCGGCCACCAAGGACATTCCGACGATTGTCCTGTCCACGAAAGAGGAACCGAAGGTAAAAGCGGAAGCCTTCACTCTCGGCGCGAATGACTACCTGGTGAAACTGCCCGACCCGATCGAACTGACCGCCCGCATTCGCCATCACTCGCGAGGATACATCGCGCAGATCGAACGCAATGAAGCATACGCCGCGCTCAAGAAGAGCGAAGAGCGGCTCGCCGAGGATCTGGCGCAGGCGGCGAAATACGTGATTTCACTGTTTCCCGAGCGGTTGAACGGGGAGATCACCACCGACTGGTTGTTTATCCCGTCGGTAGCTTTGGGAGGGGATGCCTTCGGATACCACTGGATCGATCCCGACCACCTGGCGATGTACCTGCTCGATGTATGCGGGCACGGCGTGCAGGCGGCGCTGCTCTCCATTTCAGCGATCAACGTTCTGCGCAACCAGACATTGCCCGCTACCGATTTCCGCTCGCCGACTCAGGTGCTGACGGCGATCAACAAGGTGTTCCAGATGGATCGTCACAACGAAATGTATTTCACCATGTGGTACGGCGTATATGACAAACAAAAGCGCCGGCTCACCTATGCCAACGGCGGCCATCCACCCGCCATTCTGATGGCAGGATCCAGCCGGGATACCGCAGAACTGATCGAATTATCGCAACCCGGCGCAATCATCGGCGCCTTCCCCGAGATGGAGTTCGCGGAAGAAGCGCGGGATTTGCCCGCGTTCAGCCGGCTGTATGTCTTTAGCGACGGCATTTATGAGGTCACCAAGCCCGATGAGACGATTCTCACCTATGAAGAGTTTTTGCAGATCTTGACGGACTCCAGCCGCGACGCCGGACCTGCGCTGGAGCACACGATCC
>CAYOOS010000892.1:0-1655 GCA_964405585.1 uncultured Acidobacteriaceae bacterium
CATACGGCGCGACCATCGATTTTTCCGATGAGGTGGAAGCGACGCTGAAGCTGGGCGAAAAGATCAAGGGCTACATTTGCGACACGGCGGAATTGACGAATCGCGTGCTGGATGAGGGCAAGTCGGTGCTCTTTGAGGGCGCGCAGGGCACGATGCTGGATATTGATCATGGCACTTATCCGTTCGTTACGTCGTCCAGCGCGACCTCCGGCGGCGCGACCACGGGGATGGGCGTGCCTCCGACAAAGATTCGCAATGTTCTGGGCGTATCCAAGGCGTATACGACGCGCGTTGGCGGCGGCCCGTTTCCCACGGAAATGCCGGACCTGGAAGCGAAGGAAGTGCGCGAACGCGGCAAGGAGTTTGGCGCGGTGACGGGACGCCCGCGACGATGCGGCTGGCTGGACCTGGCGGAATTGCGCTACGCGAAGATGATCAATGGCATTGATACGCTGGTGATCACGAAGCTGGACGTGTTTGATACGCAGCGCGAAATTCGGGTAGGCGTGGGTTACACCTACAAGGGCGCGGAGTTGAAAGAGATGCCTGCGTCGGCGGAAGAGTACGAACACGTGACACCGGTGTACAAAACGCTGCCAGGATGGAGCGAGACGACCTACGGAGTAAAAGACGCTGCGAAATTACCGAAGGCAGCTCTGGACTACCTGCGCTTTGTTTCCGACTTCCTGCAAGTGGAGATAGGCATGATTTCCACGGGGCCGGAACGCGATGCCACGATTATCCAGCCTGGCACGCTGCTGGCTCGCTGGCTCTAAAACTATTTCGAAAACCAATTGGTTAGTCTGAACGCGAAGAGGACTCCTCATGCTGCGATATGACGAAGCGCGGCAATTGGTCATCACGGAGGCGGGCAAGCGGCCGCGTCCGAGTGCCACGATCAAGCTGGGCGCGGGCGAGGCGCTGGGCTACGTGCTGGCGGAAGAGATTCGAAGCGATCGCGAATACCCGCCGTTTGACCGCTCCACGCGCGATGGCTATGCGGTGCGATCCAACGAAGCGGCTTCCGGAGCAAAGCTTCGTTGCACGGGAGAAGTGAAGGCCGGAGACAGTGTCACGTTGTCACTAGCTGCTGGGGGTTGCGTACAAATCATGACGGGCGCGGCAGTTCCGCCCGGAGCCGACGCTGTGGTCATGATTGAGTTCACTTCGCGCGACGGCGATACGGTTTCCTTTCAGCGAGATACAATTCTCGGGCAAAACATCGTTCCGCGAGGCAGCGAGGCGCGTGAAGGCGATGTTGTTCTGCACACTGGCCATCGGCTTGGTTTTGCGGAATTGGCCATTGCGGCGCAAGTCGGCGCGACGGCGCTGCTTTGCAATCGCAAGCCGCGTGTGGCCATTCTTTCTACCGGTGATGAGGTTGTGCCTATCAGCGAGACGCCCGGCCCCTTTCACATTCGCAACAGCAACAGTGTTTCGCTTGCGGCGCAAGTGCGCCTTGCGGGAGGTGAGCCGGTGCTGCTGGGCAATGCACTGGACCGCAGCGACGACCTGGGCGCAAGAATCGAGCAAGGCTTGCAGGAAGATGTGCTGGTGCTTTCGGGCGGGGTGTCCATGGGGAAGTACGACCTGGTCGAATCGGTGCTGCAGGCGATGGGCGCAACGTTTTATTTTGACGCAGTGGCCATACGCCC
>CAYOOS010000893.1:0-1654 GCA_964405585.1 uncultured Acidobacteriaceae bacterium
AAGGAAGCCAACTTCACGCTGAAGGATTTAACGGGAAAGAGCTGGACGCTGAAAGATTTGAAAGGGCAAGTGGTGCTGGTGAACTTCTGGGCGACGTGGTGTCCGCCATGCCGCAGCGAGATGCCGGACCTGAACGGGCTGTACGAAAAATACAAGGGCCAGGGATTTGTGGTGCTGGCGATTTCGGATGAAGAAGAGAGCAAAGTGCGGCCGTTCATCGAGCAGGGCGGCTACCACTATCCGATTCTGCTGGATCCGGGAAGAGTGGTGAACAAGGAGTTCATCGTCGAAGGCATTCCGAAAAGTTTTGTGTACGACCGCGAAGGGAAGCTGGTGGCGCAGGCGATTGACATGCGCACGAAGCGCCAGTTCCTGGAATTGCTGAAAGCGGCAGGAATGGAATAGCCGCACGTTACCAGACGAAGGGAACGAGGCGGAAGCGGGTCTTGAGGCAGAATTCGGGATAGCCGGTGAGTTCCTGGCGTAGGACTTTTTCTTCGTTGAGCAGGCGCAAAACATAGAAGGAGACGAGCGGGACGGAAGCAAACAAGCCGATGTACGAGCCGAGGACCAGGGGAATGGACAGAAACATCAGAATGCTGCCCGAATACATGGGGTGGCGAACAAGGCCGTAGGGACCGGTGGAAATGACTTGCTGGCCGGGCTCGACGCGGATGGTGCGTGCGGCGAAACTGTTGGTGTTCAGCGTCCAAAACACGATGAGATATCCCCCAAAAAATAGAGCCTGAGCCAACAGCTCGAGCCAAAGAGGAACGGCGCGCAGATGGGTACGTGTCCAACCGAAGCGGTAATCGAGGCTGGGCAACAGAAGAACCAGGAAAAAGGCCGGCTTCAGCAATCGGATCAGCCACTTTTGTTCGCTGACCTTTTCTTTGGATTCCAACCGCCGCACCATCAATTGCGGATCGTGCTTATAGAAATACAAAAACGCGACGCTGGTGGGAAAGAATGAAACGGCCAGAAGAGCCCAGCCCTGCCAAAACCTGAAAGTGCCCGCGGGAATAAACAAGAACGCGGCGAAAAGGGGCAGCGCAATGAAAAGGCGGAGCAACAGTCTGGTGCCGAGAGACATAGCGATTTGGCGGAAATGGGTTGCAGGGGATTCCGTGGGAGCGTTCACCGGACCCGCTGCGGACACGGTACCGCAATTCATAGGCAACACGCAATGAATCAGATGATGCAGGAGACCGCGAGTGTTTGCATTTCCGGGTGAAAGACGGCGCGACTGGGTGTAGAATGCACAGATTCCCAGCTCAAAGGAGGGTAGTCTGATGGCACTCCGGGGAAGTGTGTGCGCGTGCGTGGCTGGAATCGTTGCGTTGGCGTTAAGCGCGGGAGTCTGCACGTTCGGGCAGACTAAATCAGGTCCCGTAGACCCGGGAGTGCGCGGCGGCGCGCCCGGTGGCGGCGGTCCCCTGACGGGTCTGACGGCGGATGAAACGGCTTTCTTCCAGGATGGGTTGGCGAGGTTCGCGGAAATCGAGGCGGTGACGAACGGCACGAACAACGGGCTGGGGCCTCGCTTCAACTCGAACCAGTGCTTGTCTTGCCACACGCAGCCGGGAGCGGGCGGAACGAGCCCGGCGCAAAATCCGCTGATCGCGGTGGCCACCTTGAATGGGGCAAAGAACAC
>CAYOOS010000894.1:0-1654 GCA_964405585.1 uncultured Acidobacteriaceae bacterium
TCAAAAAGGCCTTGCGGTCGACAACATGGTCCAGCTGACGGACGTTTCAAAGGACTACGGAAGCGGAACAACCGTCCGCGCCCTGAACCATATCAACCTTACGATTGCGCGGGGTGAGCGGGTGGCGGTTATGGGACCGTCGGGCTCGGGAAAATCTTCGCTCTTGAATCTCGCTTGCGGTCTGGATGTGCCCACGTCAGGTTCGGTGAAGGTGGAAGGTGTGGAGCTTTCCGCACTTACTGACGACGCCCGTACCCGGCTGCGGCGCGAAAAAATTGGAATGATTTTCCAGACGTTCAACCTACTGCCCACTCTAACGGCCAGCGAAAACGTCGCTTTGCCGCTTCGCCTCCAGGGACTGCACAAACACGAGGCCGAACGCCTTGCAATCGCCATGCTGGAACGTGTGGGACTCAAGAACCGAGCCGTTCATCGTCCCGACCAGCTCTCCGGCGGTGAGCGCCAGCGCGTAGCCATCGCGAGGGCTGTGATCTTCGAGCCGCCCCTTCTGCTGGGCGATGAGCCAACAGGAAATCTCGATTCCGCCACGGGGGAAGAGATACTCTGCCTGCTGGACGATCTGCATCGCGAATACAACAGCACGCTCTTGCTAGTGACGCATAACCCTGAGGCTGCGGGCCATTGCGGCCGGATCGTATCCTTGCACGACGGTCGGATCGTCCGAGATGAACGAGTCGATTGCAGCCCGGCGGGGACACGGTAATGTATACTGCGCTGTGGCACGTAACATCCCGCCAATGGAAGGGGCACCGCCTTCGAGTTGTGCTGACCACGCTGGGCATCGCCCTCGGCGTCGCGGTATTTTTCGCGGTCCGCACGGCAAACGCCACATTGCTCGATTCCCTCAAAGTCACGGTGGAACGCCTAGCCGGAAAGTCCACCCTGGAAATCACCGCTGGAGAGACAGGCTTTCCTGAAGCAATACTCGATGCCGTGCGGTCCACGCCCGGAGTTCAGATTGCCGAGCCCGTGATTGAGGTTATCGCAAACACTGCGTTCAAGGATGAGGGGAATCTGCTCATCATGGGAGTGGATACAACTGGCGACCAGCAATTGCGGGAATATCAATTCGACCGATCGCAAACGCAGATCTCGGACCCGCTGGTTTATCTTGCGCAACCGAATTCAATTCTGCTTTCCCGGTCTTTCGCCGATCGCCATGGTTTGCGAATCGGCGACACGTTGCCGCTGTTCACATCGCATGGGCGAAAAGATTTCACCGTGCAGGGGCTTTTCAAGCCAGTAGGCATGGGGGAGGTCTTCGGCGGGAATATAGCGGTCATGGATGTGTATTCCGCGCAAGTCGTATTCGGCCGAGGGAGGAATTTTGACCGCATCGATCTCATGAATTCGCCGGACACCGCGGTGGAAACCGTTCAGCAGCGTTTGCGCGAGCGGATCCCGGACGGACTCGAAGTGGTCCGCCCGGAGGCGAGGGGGCAATCGCTGGAAAACGCCGTGACTGCAATGCGGGTTGGAATGTTGGTCACCAGTTTCATCTCTCTGCTGGTGGGCATCTATATCATCTTCAACTCGTTCACGATTGCGATAAACCAGCGATGGAAGGAAATCGGCATTCTTCGCGCGGTTGGAGTGGAACGCCGGAATATCTGCGGGATGTTTCTGTGCGAAG
>CAYOOS010000895.1:0-1089 GCA_964405585.1 uncultured Acidobacteriaceae bacterium
GCGCAAATCCTCGTCGCGGAAGCAGCGGACGATCTGGAAGTAGCGGTCCATGCCGGAAATCATCAGGATCTGCTTGAAGATTTGCGGCGATTGCGGCAGCGCGTAGAACTGCCCGTGATGCACGCGGCTCGGCACCAGATAATCGCGCGCGCCTTCCGGCGTCGAGCGCGTCAGCATCGGCGTCTCCACCTCGATGAACCCCATCTCGTCCATCGTCTTGCGCATTTCCAGCAGGATCTTGTGTCGCAGCGCCAGGTTCCTCTGCGGTTTCGGCCGCCGCAAATCCAGATACCGGAAACGCAGCCGCGTCTCTTCCGCCGCGTTGATTTCGTCTTCCACCGGAAAAGGCGGCGTCTTCGCGTTGTTCAGGATGTGCAGCTTCTTCGCCACCAGATCGATTTCGCCGGTAGCCAGTTCCGGATTGGCCTTCTCGCGTTTCGTGACGTGCCCTTCCACCGCCACGACGAATTCGCTCCGCGCCTGTTCCGCCTTCGCGTGCGCTTCCGGCTGCGTCTCTTTGTTGAACACCACCTGCACGATTCCCGTGCGGTCGCGCACATCCAGAAACAGCAAATTCCCCAAGTCGCGCCGCCGGTGCACCCAGCCCATCACAGTCGCATCGCGCCCCGCATCCGAAGCCCGCAGCGCCCCGCAATAATGTGTCCGCTTCAATTCACCCAAAAAGTCCAGCACGTCAGTCCACCTGTAGCTCACCCCTTAAGGGGTGAGGCTTTCCCACCCTTAAACTCTCACGATCCAAAAATCTCGCACTCTTGCAGGCTTTTGCTTTTATACTTTTACACTCTTACACGCTTTTACTTCTGATCTTTATGCATCTTCAAAAACTCCATCAACCCATCTTCGCGCATCTTCGTCTGCGTCCCATCCGCCAGCGTCTTCACCGTCCACTCCCCGCTAGCCACTTCGTTTTCTCCCAATATCAACGCATACCGCGCGCCCAGTTTGTCCGCCTGCCCCAGCGCTTTCCCAAACTTCTGCTCCACCGGCGGCAGTTCCACGCGAAATCCCGCTTGCCGCAAGTCCCGCGCCGCCCGAATCGCCGTCGCCAAAGTTTTCTCACCCATCCAC
>CAYOOS010000895.1:1099-1652 GCA_964405585.1 uncultured Acidobacteriaceae bacterium
AAGGATCAGCCGGTCCTCGCCAATCGCAAATCCAATTCCCTTTGTCGGCGCTCCGCCCAGCAATTCCACGAGCCCATCATAACGCCCGCCGCCGCACACCGCATTTTGCGAACCCAATCCCCGCGCGGTGATTTCAAACGTAGTCCTCATGTAGTAGTCCAGGCCGCGCACCAGCCGCCAATTCTCCGCGTACTTCACCCCACGCAAATCCAGTTGCCGCTTCACTTCCGCATACTGCTTCGCGCAATCGACGCAAAGGGAATCGCCAATCCGGGGCAACCCAGCAATAATCTCCTGCTCGCTCTCCAGCTTCGAGTCCAGCACGCGCAACGGATTCGTCTCAATCCGCCGCTGGCTGTCCGGCCCCAATTTGTCTTTCACTTCCTCCAGCGCCGCCTTCAACTTCTCCACATACCCTCGCCGGCATTCCGGCGCGCTGTGCCCAATCGAATTGATGTCCAGTTGCACGCCTTCCAGCCCCAGCCGCGCGAAAAACGCCATCACCATCTCAATCACTTCCGCGTCCACCGCCGCATCTTTCCCCAGCGATTTC
>CAYOOS010000896.1:0-1651 GCA_964405585.1 uncultured Acidobacteriaceae bacterium
AGCACCCGTACGCGTTCGAGATGACCGAGCGCCTCCGGAAGCTCAAAGGTGCGGCGGTGCTCGGCGATGACCAGGGCCCCGGGCGCGAGGAATGGAGCGGCGCCAAGAAATGTGAGTACGCGGCGGTACTCGTCAGCGGCCGCGTACGGAGGATCGAGGAAGACAATGTCGAACGATGGGCTTGCTGCAGAGTGTTCCGCAGCGAGGCGCTGCAGGCCGCGCAGGGCGTCGAGCTTCAGGATTCGTGTACTGCCCCGGATGCCGAGGGAATCGAGGTTTTTCTGAATGAGGGTGGCGGCAGGTGGGTGATTTTCGATGAACACGGCTTCGACAGCGCCACGGCTGAGCGCTTCGATGCCGATGGCGCCGGTCCCTGCAAAGACATCAAGGAAGCGGCAGCCGGGGATGCGCTCGGCAAGAACATTAAAGAGTGATTCGCGGAGACGATCGCTGGTAGGGCGAAGGGCTAAGCCCTTGAGGCTCTTGAGCTGGCGGCTGCGAAATGTTCCGGCGATGATGCGCATGGTCTTGTTAGTGGCCCTCAGCCGACGTGTGCCAGATGATAGCGGCGCTGCCATTCTCCCGGGAGAAGACGGAGCACGCGCTGAAGGGCATCTTTCTGAGCCGGCTCTTCGGCAAGGGCGAACGCTTCTTTGCGAGCTGATTCCAGGAGTTCGCGGTCGCGGAGCGGGTTGGCAATGTGGAATCCGAGCTGACCGGATTGCCGCGTCCCAAAAAACTCGCCGGGACCACGAAGTTGCAGATCGGTTTCGGCAATTTCAAAGCCGTCGGAGGTGCGCACCATCGTCTCCACGCGGGCGCGCGCGTCGTCGGTCATGCGGCCGGGCGCGACCAGGATGCAGTGGGATTGCTGCGCGCCGCGGCCGATGCGTCCGCGAAGCTGGTGGAGTTGCGCAAGGCCGAAACGATCCGCGTGCTCGATGATCATGACCGTGGCATTGGGAACGTCCACACCGACTTCGACGACCGTGGTGGCAACAAGAATCTGAACTTCGTTGCGGCGAAACTTCTGCATCACCTCTTCTTTTTCTTCGCTGGAGAGGCGCCCGTGGAGCAGACCAACCTTCAGCTTAGGAAAGATGGTTTTTGAAAGGCGCTCGTACTCTTCCATGGCCGCTTTGAGCTCGAGCTTGGACTCTTCAATGACCGGGTAAACGACGTAGCCTTGATGGCCGGCGGCAACTTCGCGGCGAAGAAATTCCCACACGCCGGGAAGATGCTGTTCATTGGTGGTGCGAGTCTCGATGGGGGTACGGCCGGGAGGAAGCTCATCGAGGACGGAAACGTCGAGGTCGCCGTAGAGCGTTAGGGAGAGCGTGCGAGGAATCGGAGTAGCCGTCAAGACGAGGACATGCGGCGCATTGCCATGGCGTGCGGCCTTGTCCATCAGTCGTTTGCGCTGAAGGACACCGAAGCGGTGCTGTTCGTCGATGGCGACAAAACCGAGGCGATGGAACTCAACGTCGTCTTCGATGAGTGCGTGCGTCCCGATGACGAGTTGCGCTTCGCCGGAACGGATGCGTTCGCGCGCGGCGGATTTTTCAGAGGGTTTGAGGCCGCTGATGAGGAGTTCCACGGTATATCCGCCGTGCGCGAGGATACGGCGGGCGGAGAGAAAATGCTGGACAGC
>CAYOOS010000897.1:0-1641 GCA_964405585.1 uncultured Acidobacteriaceae bacterium
CACGGCAAGCACTTCCGTGATGCCCGCTGCCCGCGTCACGGGAATGTGCGCGCTGGATGGCAGAATTGCCGTTGCCGCCACCAGATCCGGATTGAACATCCCCGTTTCCGTTGTGTCCACCGTCGCGCTTACCGCGCCGATTTCGCGCAATCCCATCTGCGTGATGGGATCGAACAAGCCCGGGTAAACCTCCAGGCCCTTGGCGTCAATCACTTTCGCTCCGGCGGGAATGCTTACGTTTGCGCCCACCGCAGCGATTTTCCCTTCGTGAATGACGACTGTGCCGTCTTCAATGGGCGCTCCCGCCAAGGTGAAAATCTTCGCGTGGGTGATCGCCGTATCCGTTGCCGGAGCCATCTGGCCGAACGCCATTCCTGTGGCAAGCAAAGCGCCTGCGAAAAAAAGGTATGCCCGCATCGTTGTCTGCCGCGGATTCATCGCGCACCTCCCAGGACAACCTGCTCTTGCGGTGGCTTGGGCTTCTCTTCCGGCTTTTTTTCTTCCGGTTTCTTCTCCCCGGATTTTTTCTCTTCGGCTTTCTTTTCCTCGGCCTTTTTCTCCGCGTTTTTCCTGGCTTTCTCCAGCAGATCTTTCTTCTCCTGCTCGAGCGCGGCGCGTCCAGCAAGGTCCTTTTCACGGTCAAAGTACACGCGGCCGTCAATCAGCGTTTTCTGCACCACGGCGTAGGCGCTCATGGGATCGTGGTTGTAGATCACCAGGTCGGCGTCCTTCCCCACCTCGATCGAGCCGACGCGCTTCTCGACGCCAAGCTGAATCGCGGGATTGATGGTCACCATTTTCAACGCTTCGTCGTGCGTCAATCCGCCGTAGCGCATGGATTTCGCGGCTTCCTGGTTCAGGTGCGTGGCTTCCGCGGCGTCGTCCGAATTCACGGAGACGATCACACCGCGCCGCGTCATCAGCGCGGCGTTGTACGGGATTGCGTCGTAGGCTTCGACCTTGTACGCCCACCAATCGGAGAACGTCGAGCCTCCCGTGCCCGCCGCGGCGATTTCATCCGCCACCTTGTAACCTTCCAGGACGTGCTGCAGCGTCTGCACGCGGAACCCAAACTCCTTGGCCACTCGCAGCAGCATCAGGATTTCGTCTTCGCGGTAGCAGTGCGCGTGCACGTAGCGCTTTCCTTCCAGCACCTCGACTAGTGGGTCGAGTTTCAGGTCGCGGCGCGGCGGAATCAGATTCTTCTCTCCTGCCGCCACGCGCTTGTTGTAATCGTCCCAGGTCTTTTTATAATCGCGCGCTTCGGTAAACGCCCCGCGAATGGTTTCTTCCACGCCCATGCGCGTTGCGGGATAACGTTCGGGCAGTCCGAGTCCGCGGAAATTCGAGTGCTTCGGATTTTCTCCAAGGGCGAACTTGATGCCCGGCAACGCTCCTTCAAACGCGAGTTTCGATGCGGGCTGCCCCCAGCGCAACTTGATCACGATCGTCTGCCCGCCGATGGGATTCGCCGAACCGTGCAGAATATTCGCTGCCGTGACGCCGCCCGCCAGGTCGCGGTAAATCGCGGGGTCATCCGGGTTCAGCACGTCGGCGATATTCACCATCGAGGAGACCGCAACGCTTCCTTCGTTCACATCGCCATCAATGGCAATGTGCGAGTGGCAATCGATGATCCCC
>CAYOOS010000898.1:0-1637 GCA_964405585.1 uncultured Acidobacteriaceae bacterium
AACCGACCAGTAGATAACCACAGGACGGCCCATGATTGCTTCACGGTCCACGAACCCCCAGAACCGGCTGTCCCAACTGTGATCGCGATTATCGCCCATGGCGAAGTACTTGCCCGCAGGGACTTCGACCTCTCCATCCTTGACGTATTGAAAAATCTGATCGGCCCATTCGGGCTGCATGTTGGCCTGCAAGTATTGCGGACTGCGAGGCGGAAAGTTATCTCCAAAAGGGTCGTACGGCGCGGTAGGGTCGCGAACGATATAGGGCTCGCTGATTCGCTTCCCATTCACGTACACGAACTGGTCCACGATTTTTAAGCGGTCCCCGGGAACGCCGATGACGCGTTTCACATAGTGCGGATGATCCTGAAATGGAAATTTGAAAACGATGATGTCGCCGCGACGGATTTCACGATAGGGGAGAACACCGTCGTACCAGTGGCCCCTGCCGCCAAAAATAAATTTGTTAACCAGAAGGTGGTCGCCCACCAGCAGCGTCGGCTCCATGGATTGTGACGGGATCTTGAACGCTTGCACGACAAACGTCGTTCCGAACAGCGCCAGAATCACCGTGACGAGAAGAGATTCAATATATTCGCGCAGGGTTGCCGGATGCGCTTCCGCATGGTGTGCAGCGGCATCGCGGGCCTCCACTGCTCGGGCTGTTTCTGACATCGCTTTGGTCCCTCAAATTCCGTCAGCGCCTAACATGTTCAATGCGGCTACGGCTGCCAACTGCTCGGCTTCTTTCTTAGTCCTACCCATACCCACGGCCGTGATATTGCCCGAGATTCGGACCTCGACGCGGAACATTTTCTGGTGGTCGGGCCCCGTCTCCTCAACGATATGGTAGCTCCCCGGCGCTATGCCGCGCGACTGCAACAACTCTTGCAGCGCGGACTTGTGATCGGTGCGGCCTAACCGCTCCGCCTCCACGGTCATTGCGCCTTCAACCAGCGATCTGTTCACGAATCCTCGCGCGGCTTCGAGGCCAGAGTCGAGGTATATCGCCGCGATCACAGCTTCATAGGCGTCAGCAAGGAGCGCCGGCTTGGACCGCCCACCGGTTTTTTCTTCTCCTCTGCCCAGACGCAGATGTTGACCCAGCCCGAGGCGTTGCGCAGCCAGCGAAAGAGCGGCCGCATTGACCAGCCGGGCTCGGCTCTTTGAGAGCTTGCCTTCCCCCCAGTCGGGAAATACTCGCACCAGTTGTTCGCTTACCACCAACTCGAGGACAGCGTCTCCAAGGAACTCCAGCTTCTCGTTGTCCTCGACCGGATCGTCCGACTCGCGTTCCGGAATGCGCGAACTGTGCGTTAGAGCCCTAAAAAGCAAACTAGGATCGCGGAACCGATGCCCGAGAACTGACTCCAACTCCGCGATCTCTCCGGCAGCCATGGCCCGCCGCCGTTTACCTTCCCAACTTTGTAGTGGCGTCTTTCTTCGCGGTCTCCTCGCCAGACTTGCATTGCGCCGTCAGCGGACCCGTTGTTGCGCACTTACCGAAAGCCGCGGCGGCGTCATTGTAATAGCTGGCCTTGGAGTCGGCGTTGCCAAGCAAGAAGTAATCGACCGGATCGGGGTTGGAAGACAAGTGCACCGCGAGCATCAACTCGGTGCGCGCGTCTTCAAACTTC
>CAYOOS010000899.1:0-1634 GCA_964405585.1 uncultured Acidobacteriaceae bacterium
TCTTCCAGGATCATGCCGCGTTCGATGGCGTTGCGCAGTTCCCGCACGTTGCCGGGCCAGTCGTATGATAGGAGCAATTGAGTCGCAAAGCTGCTCAAACCCTGGATATTGTGTTTGAATTTGCGATTGTAGTGCTCAATGAACAACTTCGCCAGAGGCGGGATATCCTCGCGCCTGTCACGGAGAGGTGGAATGGTTATCTGGATGACGTTGAGACGGAAGTAAAGATCCTGGCGGAACACTTTTTGCTTCACCGCCTCTCGGAGGTTTTTGTTGGTCGCGGCCACAACCCGAAGGTCGAGCTGGATGTCAGCCAGCCCGCCCAAGCGGCGGAAGGTCTGCTCCTCCAGGACGCGCAGGAGCTTGGCCTGGAGAATCAGCGGAATCTCCCCTATCTCGTCCAGGAAGAGCGTGCCCCGGTCCGCTAGTTCGAAGATGCCGCGTTTCTGGGCGCGCGCGTCCGTGAACGCGCCTTTCTCGTAGCCGAACAACTCGCTTTCCAGCAGTGTGGCGGGGATGGCCGCGCAGTTGACAGCGATGAACGGCCCGGCTTGCCGGAGGCTTTGGTGGTGAAGTGTCTTGGCGATCAGATCCTTGCCGGTGCCGCTCTCGCCGTCCAGCAGAACAGTGGCTGCTTCGCTCGCGCCTATGCGCCGCACCAATTTGAGGATGTCCAGCATGACTGGCGATTCGGCAATCACCGTGTGCCGGTGGGGCAGTGACGTGCTTTCGGTGATGTCCCGGATGGTCGCTGCTCCTCCCGCGAGCCGGCCGCCTTCGTCGAATACCTGGCTCAAGCGCATCACCACCAGCCGTTCCACCCCGTTGCCGATATCCAGACAGAGAGTTTGTTGCGGCGCCGGGCAAGCCTTCTCCAAACCCAACAGCGTTCCACCTCGCGTTCTACTCACTATGGAGCGGAATACCTCCTGGCAGCAACTTCCGACCATCTCATCGGCAGTCTTGCCAAATAGCTCCTCCGCCGGACGGTTGACGCCCGTGATCCGAAATTCGGGATCGTACAGGACCAGGGCATCGCAAAGCTGGTCGAAGACCGCCTCGAACACGCTGGTTTTTTGCCAATTCGGAACGAGCTTCGACATCGTTTCACTTCGCAACTCAAACGCGGGACGGTCCAGCTCTAGTGTGGCGCCTTCAAAATTCCGGGTATTATGCTTCCGTCGGAAACCGCTCCCTCGCGGGGTGCCAGGCGCGGCTCAGTACCGGGTCGGCTGATTTTTCGATTCTTCTGAGCCACGACCGCCTGCATGACGCACTGCTCTAGCTGCTCTCTTCCGGGGCCAAACTCCGGTGAATGCCATTTGTGCCATCTGTGTGGCTCTTCGTCGCCGAATCGAGTAGGCGACCTGGTCCCAGTTTGCCAGGGCGACCGAGACGCTCCAGGCTAAAGATTGCCGCGTTGATTGCGTCACGCTCGTTGCGCAATTCAGCTAGGACCTTTTCCAAATCCATGCTCATGCTCCTTCCAGAGAACAAGGCGGCTATGATTGTCGACGCGTCAGATCTTGCGGGATTGAGTTCTCGGCGGCAACAAAATCAGTCCAGCTGTTGTTCGCCACGAAGCCAATCCGTTTTCGGTGACCCATCCCGGAAAGCTCTCGCGAGCCAGAACT
>CAYOOS010000900.1:0-1632 GCA_964405585.1 uncultured Acidobacteriaceae bacterium
GGATGAGCGATATGTCGCACCGGAGTGGACGAAGGTTCCGTTCGATTCTTCACCCGTAGCATTTGTGGATACGTGGAAATCGCCGGTGTTTTTTATTCACGGGGACGACGACCGCAATGTGGATTTTTCGCAAACGGTGGATTTGGTTGCGCGGCTGCGGGCCAGGAACGTGCACCTGGAACAACTTGTGTTTCCGGATGAGATCCACGATTTTCTGTTGCACCGGCACTGGGTGGAAGCGTACCAGGCTGGGAGCGAGTTCTTTGACCGGCAACTCAGCGGAGGGAAGAAATAGTGGCGGGACGAAATATAAGCGCCGCTTGGCTCGTGGCAAGCTGCGCGGTGCTGTTGGCCCTGAGTGTCGGCGGGGCCGCGGGAGACCAGCGCGTGATGTTGCTGCCGCGGCTGCAGGTGGGGCAAGCGATCAAGTATGACGTACACGGACACGTGCAGCATCACGTGAAAACCGAGAGCCGCGTCTCGACGATGCTGCATCCGGGCGACGTGCAGCGCGATGTAGCGATGCCACTGGTGTTTACCGTTAGCGAGATGCACACGGAGAGCGGACGACCCGTCGTGGCGGCGCACGCGGAGTTCGATGCGGGCGAGAACGACGTTGCAGAGAAAGGGACGTCGGCAAGCGCTAACGTGAAGTTCCTCATTGCAGGGGATGGGCAGGTATGGAAGGCGGAGGGGCTGGACGATGTCGCACCGGAAATACGGCTGGCGTGGGAATTCTGGCTTTCGCGGTTTGCGTTTGGCTGGACCTTGCCGGCGGATGGCGCGAAGCCCGGGGATAAATGGAAAACCGAGCAAGCGGAGAAGTCGCCGACGCCCATCGCAAACCTGGTGTGGGAATCGGAAACGACTTATGTGGGGAATGACAAGTGTCCGCTGATCGCGTCGGAAACGTGCGCCAGTTTCTTGACGCGGGCGACGCTGAAGCAAAAATCGTCCACGAAGGATGCTACGCCGGAGGATTACAAGCTGAACCAATTGCGCACTTCCGGGACGGTGAAGGGCACGGATGAGATTATTACCTACATTTCGTTGAAGAGCGGGCTAGTGATGCGGGCGACGGAGGAGACGCGGCAGTCCATGGACGTGACCATTGTGAAAGCGGATGGGACGAACGGAGTGCGTTATACGATCGAGGCGAGCAGCCGGTTTGAGACGCTGCTGGTAAGCGGCAGCGATACCGCGGAGAAATAGAGAAGCAAAAAAGCAAAGAAGTATAAAAGTGTAAAAGTGAAAGAGTAAAAGTAGGAAAGCGCCCGGAGTTGATCAGATGTCCAGCAAGGTTTGAAATTGCGGAAGACCCTCGCACAATTTCTGAAGCTTTTCCTGAATCCTGGGAGTCAATCCAATAAATTCAAAGCCGTGAAGCGTGCCCTGCTCGCGCCGGACGATGGCCATGATGCGTTCGCCGGCGATAAAGGAGAGTTGTACCTCTTCGCCCACCGTCAATTTGCCCGTGATGGCGGCGGACAAACCGCTTTCGCTGATTTCAAAGGTCGTGCCATCCAGGTAAGCGCCGTCCTTGCGCGCGACGTAGAGGGGTTGAATATGGCGATGGCGCTGATGTCTTCGCCTCTCCGCAGCAGTTGGCGTTGACGGAGACTGTTCGGCCTT
>CAYOOS010000901.1:0-1632 GCA_964405585.1 uncultured Acidobacteriaceae bacterium
CGGCATATAGGCTGCCTTTCGAATCGTTGAGCAGGGAAGTAACCTCGGATTTATTGGTTTCATAAATCACGAAAGATGCGCCCGCCGAAGGCGCAGCCTCCGGAGTTTTTCTCTGTACGTCCACTCGCAGAATGAGCCCGCTGGGCTCGGTGCCCATTAACAAATTGCCATTCGAATCGAAGGCCAGCGACCGGGCATGACGCTCCTGGCTTTGATAGAACCGCTGCCCTTTGCCGTCTGGCGCCACGACGAACACTTCGCCTTTGTCGCCCGTGGCGACAAACAAGGAACCATGGGAATCGATCGCGAGGGCCCAGATGTATTTTGTCTTGGGATCGAAGAAAACGCTCTTTTGCCCGTCCGGAGTCACTTTGTACACCTTGCCGTCGGGAGAAGTGCCCACGTACAAATTGTCCTTGGAATCGAAGGCAATGGCTTGCGCGGCGAGCTCCGAGGATTCGAATATCGTGGTCGCCTTGCCCGCATCGTCAAAGCGAAGGACCTTGGCATCCGGCCCTCCTGCGGCAAAGAGCCGCCCATGGGAATCCATTCGCAGGTTCCAGAGGTAGGCCAGGTTGGGGTCTGCAAAAGCGGCGAATTGGGGGGCGGGCAAGAGCTTTCCATCGCTGCGAATGGCCACGCCCTTGGCCGTGCCCTTCTCGAAGTCCGAAAAATCCGTCTGGCGCCAATGGCGAGTGTGTTCCGCCCGCGCGTACTGGGACAGTAGCAACGCAACAGCGAGCAAACACACGAAACTGGTTCGCCGCGTCATGGACGAGAATCTCCTTTGGAAGCTGCCCTTCACTTCACCGTAATCGTCAGCATGTGCTGGCCCGCGATCACCTGGTGCATATCCACGGACCATTCACCCGCGGTTGATTCCCTGAGCAGCCGGGCGCCGCCAGGGTTCTGGCGTTGGTTTAGCACGTTGATTTCCGAAGCCGGGAGGTTGGGCATTTCCTTGTCTTCGACCAGCATGGTGGGCGTTGACTGGAGAAGCGTCGCGTAGAGGCGGTCATTATTTCGTTCGCGGTTCACAAGCTTGATCAGTTCTTCGAGACCAGGCAACTGCCCCTGTGAACTGGAAGCGAGGGATTGCACGTTGCGGTTCAAGAAATCCGCGTCGCTGACCATCAGTTGCAGAGTGCCGTGGGAGGCTTGCGCTGGAATGGTCACCGGGATGTCCTGGGTGAAGGCCGCGCCACGATAAGGACGGAGCAGGACCTTCACGGCCACCGTTTCCCCAGGATGCACTTCGCTCTTCTCAAGCCATGCGCCGTCAATCATGGCCCAGCGGCGTTCGGCCAGCATCTTCACATGGAGATCGATGTGGCCGATCTGCGGTATTTCGTACGGGTTCGAATAGATGCGAGTAAAAACTCCCTGCACCGCCGTGGCGGCAAAAAAGCCGGTCGGGATCGGCGCGTCGGTAGGCGCGAACAGGTCATCGATGTGGACGGGGGAGTGTCCATTAATATCAATCATCCCGTCAAGTTGTAGCGTCGAGCCTTCTCCGTAAGCAGGGTTCCCGACGATTCCATTGAATGCTGCCAGGGCGACCAGTAGCGGCGTCAGTTGCGGACTTTGCACCACGTCAAAGTGAAACTTCTTTTCTGTCGCAGGAGTTGTCAG
>CAYOOS010000902.1:0-1631 GCA_964405585.1 uncultured Acidobacteriaceae bacterium
CATGGAAGAGGGCCTGTTCCAATTTCCGCGGCGCACTTTCTGGGGATATCGCCTGCTGGAAGAATACTTCGCCTTTCCGGAAAAGTTCTATTTCGTGGACGTCTCGGGATTTGAAAAGCTGGCTGCTGCGGGATTCGGCGACAAGATCGAGCTTCTTTTCTTTCTGTCCGAATTCGAGCGCGCCGACCGCCGCCAATCTCTCGAACTGGGCGTCTCCAAGAGCGCGTTCCGGCTGGGCTGCGCCCCGGCGGTCAATCTCTTCCCGCAGGTCGCCGAGCCCATCCTGATCGAACAGAAGAAGTTCGAGTATCGCATCGTGGCCGACGCGCGCCGCGAGGAGGCGCTCGATATCTTCTCTATCGATGCAGTCACCGGAGTCATGGGCGGCTCCAGCGAAACCGTGGACTATCAGCCGTTCTTTTCGCATCGCCATTCCGGTATTGAGGGCCCCACCCAGACCTTCTGGCATGCCACGCGCAAACTCTCCGGATGGCGTACGAGCAAAGCCACCGACATGTACGTCACCTTCGTCGACCTCACCGGCTCCAAGAAGATGCCCGACAAGGACTCCATCACTTTGCGCCTCACCTGCAGCAACGGCGAGTTGCCCTCGCGGCTGCCCTTCGGCAGCGACGCCGGCGATTTTCAGTTGGGTGCGGGCGGACCCATCACCCGCATTGTGGCGCTCACCAAGCCCACCGAAGCCTTGCAGCCGCCGCAGGGGAAGGGACTTCTCTGGCGCCTGATCTCCCGGCTTTCGCTGAACTATCTTTCCCTGGTTGCCGACGGCCGCGATGCATTTTGCGAGATCCTGCGTTTGCATAACTTCGCCGGATCGGTTTCCGCCGACAAGCAGATCGACGGCATCCTCAGTTTGCGCAGCGAACCGCACTTTGCGCGGCTGACGTCGAGCCAGGGCGTCAGCTTTGCCCGCGGCACCCGCGTGGAGGTCGAATTGGACGAGGAACAGTTCACCGGGGTCGGCGCTTATACGTTTTCAGCCGTCATGGACGTCTTTCTGGGGTTGTACACGTCCATGAACAGCTTCAGTCAGTTAGTGGTGAAGACGAAACAACGAAAGAGAGTTCTGAAACAATGGCCCCCGCGAGCGGGACGGAAAATCCTGATATAGCGCTGGCGAGTCCCGTAGTAGCGCTCGAGAAGGTGCGCCAATCGCTCTTTCGCGAGCCCTATGAGTACGACTTCTTCCAGGCGGTGCGCATGCTCGGTTGGCTGGAACCGGACAAGGCGCCCATAGGACGCTATAACCATCCTCAAAAGGAAGTGGTGCGCATCGGCGCCAACCCCATTCTGCATTTCCCCCCCAGCGCCATCCATGCGCTTACCGAACGGCCCGGCGGGACGCCGGAAATGACCATCAATTTCATGGGGTTGATCGGTCCGCTGGGGGCGCTCCCCAATTACGTCACCGAGTTGATCTCGCAGCGCATCCGCGCGAAAGATCACACCATGCTGGCGTTCTTGAATATCTTCAACCATCGCCTGACATCGCTCTTCTATCAGGCGTGGGAGAAGAATCATTTCACCGTGGCCTATGAGCGCGGCCACGGTGACCCTCTGTCGGAATGTCTGTTCGCGCTGGTCGGGTTCGGCACCAAGGGTATTCGCGG
>CAYOOS010000903.1:0-1630 GCA_964405585.1 uncultured Acidobacteriaceae bacterium
CGGGGTTGGCTCCGAAGCAATCGGCGGGAGCCCTCCTGTGACGCAGAACCCGTGAGTGTTTCCGGAGCGCCAGGAGGGCTCTGCTCGGCCGGGATCCATTGCTTTGGTGAAATCTCAGAGCTGAGGCTTTGGGCATAAAAAGAGCGCGCCTTCCAAATTGCATTTCTTTCTCAACCTCCAATGGACTTCCACAAGGGCGGACTGGGTCGATCGAAGAAGCCATCCATCCAATGACTTTTGCCACCGGCGTTGTGATCTTTGCGAGCCGGCTGGCTCGGCTGCGGTTGCACCGGGATCGGCCGCACGCCGCACTCGGCGATCTGCACGTAGCGGCCCTCAGACCGTGCCTTCAACTCGCCATCCAACCGAAGTTCCACGCGCACCCGCTGCCGGCGCATCCCTGCTTGCACTTGGGACCGCAGGATCTGATAGCGGTGGCCGGCGATGGAGAACGTATAGTCGTTGCCGATCACACGCTCCTCTACGTGACAGAGAATAGCCGCCAGATCCAGTTGCGGTGTCAGCGCACGATGATGATTGGGGAAATCGGCCACCGGGCGCGCGAAATGCGCGTTCCACTCCGGCCAGTATTCCGTTTCCAGGAAGGCATTGGCGCCTTCCAGGGTCGAAATCTTCGCCAGACGCAGGTGCTTTACCAGGCGATCCTGAGCCGTTAGAAAACTGCGTTCGATACGCCCCTTGGCCTGGGGCGAGTAGGCCAGAATGGACCCGATTCCCAATTCCCGTAAGGCCCGCCCCAGTTGCGTCAGTCGGTCCGCCTCACGCTGGTCCTCCTGGCTCGGTCCGGGCCGAGGGGCCACGGCGAACATGGAGTCGCGATCCGTGTAGACATCCACCATCCGGCCATTCTTCTCCAGGTATTCCCACAGCACGCCCATGTTTTGACGCGTTGCATCGCGTTCCACGAAACGGCCCCAGCTCCAACTGGTGGCATCGTCGATCATCCGCACCAGGTATCGTACCGGGCCTCTCCCCTCCAGCCAGTCGTGCTCCGAAGTGTCCCACTGAACCAACTCCCCGAATCCGCTTCGCCGCGGCCGCCAGCCATGCACCTCGGGCTGCCCGCGCGAGCGGCTCTTCCACATCCCGGCCCCCATCATCCACACCCGCAGAGTCTCTTTGCCAACGTGGATCTGATGGCGCTTGGCCAACTGTTCGGCGGCGAAGGTCGGCCCAAAATCATGCCACTCCGGCTGCTTCAGCATTGCCAGTGCTTGCCTCTGCGTCTCCACCGGCAACTTCCGATTCGACGGACGACCCCGCAGTCCGTGAATCACCACCGCATCCCCCTGCTTAGCCATTCGCTTCACCAGCTTGCGTACCCAGCGCTCACTCACTCCCATCTTCTGGGCAGCTTCCCGCCGACTCATCTTTCCGTCTTTGGTGCGTTTCAACCAGTACAGATCATCTCGTTCCTCTTGGCTCATCGCGATTCGTTCCATCCTTTAGCCTTGCGGCTGTCAAGAGGAACTTTCTACTTGGCTCAAAGCGGAACTTTTCACTTGGCCGCGACAGGGGAGGCGGCACTGCCACGCCGGGCGATCCCGGCCTGCTAAGATTCACATGCGTGCCGTTGAATCGCCTCATCCGCCTCGCTTACCTTCGGTAT
>CAYOOS010000904.1:0-1626 GCA_964405585.1 uncultured Acidobacteriaceae bacterium
TCGCGCCCGTCGCGGTTTGATCCCTTTTACTTCCCCCGGAAAGGATCATACGGCGCATCGCCTTTCGAATCTCGGCCTCGGTCATCGAGGCGGTGTCTTGGCGCTCTACTGCGCGGGCGCTGTCTTTGGGAGCCTGGCCTTGCTCGTCCGGCAGTTCTCGCCTCGATCGGCCTGTCTGCTGGCGGGAACTCTCTTCGCAATGGGCTTGGGTGCCGTTTTTCTCCTTGAATCCGTGGCGTACGAACGTCAGGAAAAAGCAACCAAAGTTCGTCCGCACTGACAGTCCCAAACAGGATTGTGGTCCGTTGGTGGAACCGAAGGCCTACGATATACTTACGCGGCGAGCGTTCTATTGGGGGACGCGTTCGTCGAGATATTCCCTCCATGGGAATGACCCGGACTTAGCGGTGATCCTGCAACATAGCCTCCGGCATCGAAGTCTGTTCACGAGGGCGATTAGCCAAGACGATGACGGTGTTTCAAGATCGCGAACCGGAGTACGATTCGAAGCCTCTATCTCAGTTTGACGACAAGAGTGTTGCCGTGGTCGGCGGCTCCGCGGCTGGTCTGTTTGCATCCGCATTGCTGGCCAGGCAGGGTGTCCCGGTTCGCATTTTCGAACGGATCGAGGAGCTGGAACCCGGTGCCAGGACGCTCATCGTCACCCAGCGAATGCGCGGGCTGCTGGGTCCCGCCGCTGAAGGCAGCATCGTAAATGAGATTCGGCGTTTCGAGCTCTTTACAGACGGCCGCGCCGCTACCGTTGATTTGAAACATCCCGACTTGATCGTCGAGCGCCGAGCTTTGATCAAGAGCCTCGCGGACCAAGCGCAGCGGGCGGGCGCCAAGCTCGAACTCGGCCGCCGATTTCATTCGTTACGCCCGGATGGGAATGGGATTGCCCTCGAAGTCGAGCGCTGCGCCGATGGAACCCGCGAGGAGGTCCGCGCCGTAACGCTGATCGGCAGTGACGGAGCTACGAGCCGTGTTGCTCGCGCGGCCGGCTGGCCGCCGCTGGAGACGGCTCCGCTCCTGCAAGCGATTGTGCCCCTCCCAAAGGATATGTCTCCGGACACCGTTCGCGTATGGTTCGTGCCGCAGGATACTCCTTATTTCTATTGGCTGATTCCTGAATCTCCGGCGCGCGGCGCTCTCGGCGTGATCGGCGAATCGGGCGCGAGCACGCGGAGGTGTTTCGAACAGTTTCTCAAGAAACGCAAGCTCGATCCGATTGAATTTCAGGGAGCGCGCATCCCCATTTATTCACGATGGATTCCAGTCCGGCGCCAGGTCGGTTCCGGCTCTGTCTACCTCGTCGGGGACGCCGCTGGTCAGGTAAAAGTTTCGACGGTAGGGGGAATCGTCACGGGTTTTCGTGGCGCCTTGGGCGTCGCGCAGGCCATCCTCACCGGCGGAGCGAGCTCCGAATTGCGCACGCTGCGCCGGGAACTGGATCTGCACCTTCTTCTTCGCCGCACCCTGCACGATTTCCAGCAATCCGACTACAGCCGCCTTGTCGACTTGCTCAACGATTCCACAAAACAGTCGCTCGGCGCCTACTCGCGCGACGAGGCCTGGAAGATTTTGTGGCGTGTTTGCTTGAATCAGCCGCGCTTGATTCTCTTG
>CAYOOS010000905.1:0-1600 GCA_964405585.1 uncultured Acidobacteriaceae bacterium
GTGTATTCACCCAGCCGCTGCTTGCCGGCATTGTAAATCCCCACAATGATGAGCGGCTCCACCTGGCCCGTGTTAATCATGTGGTCGGCGGTATGGCCCACGTGCCAGTCCATCCCCGGAATGAAAGAGGTTGCGCCATCGAAAAGGTTTTGGCCATCGTGCAGATACAGTACGGGAAACGCGCGGCGCGGCTGGTGATCGTAGCCCGGCGGGAGATATACAATCAGGTCACGCTGGTTGCGAAGATAGCGCGAGGCAAACTGCTCGTGCTTGATGAGATGGGGTCCGCTCACGGAACGATGGTAACCAGAAGATCCTTGGGCTCGACGTGCTGCCCCGGCGTGACCAGCACCTTGGTCACACGGCCCGTGATCGGCGCATAAATGTTGGACTGCATCTTCATGGCTTCCAGCGTCAAAAGTTTAGCACCCCGCTCGACACTATGGTTCACCTGCACCGCGATGCCGCTGATAAGTCCCGCCGTAGGTGCTCCAACTTGCCCGGGATCCTCTGGATTAGCTTTGGGGTGGCTGCGCTCGACGACTCTCAGCGCGCGATCGCGCACGTTCACTTCGCGCGGCTGCCCGTTCAATTCGAAAAATAATGTACGTGTCCCATCGGGATGCGCTTCGCTGATGGTCAGGAATTTCACAATCATCGTCTTGCCGGATTCGATTTCCGCGGTGATCTCCTCACCCGGTTTCAGACCGTAGAAGAATGCTGGCGAGGGCAGAACGCTCACGTCGGCATAGATCTGGCGGAATTTGTCGTACTTCAGGTCGACCTCGGGATAGAGAAGATAGCTGAGCAACGCATCGCGGTGAACAGGGTGACCCACTTTCGCTTCCAACTCCGCCTTCTCCTGATCGAAATGCGCGGGAGGAAGACTCGCGCTGGGCCGCCCTTTCACCGGCGCCCGGCCGCGAAGAATGATGCGTTGCAATTTCTTGGGCCATCCCCCGGGAGGAACGCCTAAAGCGCCGCTGAACATTTCGACTACGGAATTCGGCAGTGAGATGTCGTGATGTTCATCCAATTTCAACAGGTCGGCGGGTTTCATTTCGTTGGCCAGCAGAAACAGAGCCATGTCTCCCACAACTTTGCTCGAAGGCGTCACCTTCACGATGTCGCCAAACAGGGCATTCACTTCCGCGTACGTCTTCTCCACCTCGCGCCAGCGATGGCCCAGACCCATGGCGGTAGCCTGTTCGCGGAGATTGGTGAATTGCCCGCCGGGAATTTCGTGCTCGTAAAGCCGCGCGGAACCCGCCTTCGGTCCCGAATCGAACGGCAGATAGTAGCTGCGAATGGTCTCCCAATAGTCGGAGCATTCGTTTAGCGCGGCGATATCAAGTTGCGTATCGCGCGTAGTATGGCGCAGGGCTTCGACCGCCGAATTCAGATTGGGCTGGCTAGTGCCCCCGCTCATCGCCGCGATGGCTGCATCGGCCACGTCTACGCCCGCATCGGAAGCTTTCAGCAACGATGCGGAGTTGACGCCGCTGGTGTCATGCGTGTGAAAGTGAACGGGAATTGCGATTTCCTCGCGCAACGCCTTAACAAGTGCGAATGCCGCATATGGCTTGCACAAGCCCGCCAT
>CAYOOS010000906.1:0-1599 GCA_964405585.1 uncultured Acidobacteriaceae bacterium
TAGTGCGCAATAAATTCCGGCGAGAGAATTTGCATATAGCGCGCCAGCACCAGCAGGTCGATTTGCTGCGCTTTCAGCAATTCCCCCTCCTGCTCTTCCGCCTGCGCTTTGGTCTCCCGAGTCACGGGGAATATGTGGTAAGGAATCCCATAAAAATTCGCGTGGCGCAACGCGTCGGGATGATTGCTGATGATAATGGGAAATTCGCACGCCAGTTCACCGTTGCGATGCCGGTAGAGCAAATCCACCAGGCAGTGATCATACTTGGAAACAAAGATGGCAACGCGCGGCCGGTAACTGCCCAGCGCAATCCGCCAATTCATCCCGAATTTTTTCGCAATCGGACCAAACGCTCCGGGAAAATCTTTCAAGTCCAACCGGAATCCGTCCAGATCCCATTCGACGCGCGCCAGGTAGTAGCGTTCCTCGCCCGCCTGGTGTTGCTCAAAATGCAAAATGTTTCCATCGTACCGGTAAATAAACTCCGCGATCGCCGCGTCCAGACCCTTCTGGTCCGGGCATTGCACTAGCAGGATGCCACTGTTATTCACGAGAGCGCCCTCCGCCCTATCCCCATCTTAAGCGAAGCCCCCATGACGCGCGACCCCTGGCCCTTTTGGAGTGCGGCGGCCTGACGCCGCTTTTGCGTATGAAACGGCATAATTGCGTCGATATTTGAACAGCAGCCCGGTGAGTCGCAAGAGCGGGATCAAGCTCCCGCACTTCAAATGGGTGCGGGAGCAGTTTTAATAGGCGGCGGTCATGTCGCGGTGGAGCAAGCGGTGGAAGAGGTGCTCACCGGCTTCGCGGCGGACGGACAGACGGCCGGCGACGTAAGCACGGGAAGCCAGGCCTCGCTGGACGGAATCGCAGATGGCCATGTCTTCATCCTGAACTTTTTCGCTGACGGCGATGCTTTCGCGATGGAGTTGCGAAGCGGCCGGGCTCGTGTCCGCAAAATAATAATCAAAAATGACGGCGCATTTATTTACCGCGAGCGGGAGAACAAGGTTGGTGTCCATCACGCCGGCGTAGGCGTTGATCATGAAATTCGGATAGATCCACAGATAGAAAGCGTGACCCTGGCGTGTGGTGCCAATGGAAGAATCGAGAGCGCCGGAAGAGTCAAGCGGGCTGGACTGCAGGCAGGCGCGCTGGAAATTTTCGATGGTGTATTTGGTGTACTCGACCACGCTGCTGAGGCCTTTGTGGGCGTGGGGGACGTGGTAACCGCCATCGAGATAATTGTCCACATAGACTTTCCAGTTGCAGTTCAGCGTGTAGACGCGGCGATCGAAATAGTGGAGTTTTTCGCTGAGCTTAAGAGGAGCCACGAGTTCGGGGACTTTGCCGAGGAATTCGAGTAGTGGCGCAGCTTTGCCATCGAGATTGACGAAGAGGAAATTTCCCCAAACGTCCAGCCGCACGGGAACCAAGCCGTTATCGGCGCGATTGAAATTGCAGACACCCTCGAACTCCACCATGCCTTTTAGGGAGCCGTCGTTGCCGTAGGTCCAGCCATGATACGGGCAACGAAACTGTTTGGCACAGCCATGAGGTTCCGGAACGACGGCGGCGGCGTGATGACGGCAAACGTTG
>CAYOOS010000907.1:0-277 GCA_964405585.1 uncultured Acidobacteriaceae bacterium
CTCGATAACCTCACTGTCGCCCTCCCCGTTTTCCGCAAATATAGCGCGCCAATGTGCGTTTACATCACCACCGGAATGATCGACCGCACGGATTTTCTCTGGTGGCCGGTTCTAGAGGACATGCTGCTGGCGCGCGATCGCATTGAGAACATCGTGGACGGCCGCAAGGAAACGTTGCCCACCGGCACCTTCGCGCAAAAGATGGACGCCTATTGGAAATTCCTGCCATGGCTCAGCGGACCCGGGTATTCCGAGTCAAAGCTTATGCAATTGTTCC
>CAYOOS010000907.1:287-1597 GCA_964405585.1 uncultured Acidobacteriaceae bacterium
CGCTGCAACGAGGTGGACCCTGTTGCCACGATCAGCCCGCTCATACTGGAGTGGCAGCAGGCCCGGGAATTGGCATCTGACCCGCTTGTGGAGATTGGTTGTCATACGGTGACTCATCGTCCCCTGGCAGACATCGCACCGGGCGAAGTGGTGCGCGAGCTTGCTGATGCCCGGGAAATTCTCGAAAAGAAACTGTCCATTACGATACGCCATCTATCCTATCCTTATGGAAGGAAGCCGGAGTGCAGCGAGCGAGAGTTTCGAGTGGCTCGTGAACTGGGTTTTGAGACGGCCACCACTACGCGCCCGGGCAACATTTTTCCGGAGCATAAGGACCATTTGACGGCATTGCCTCGTCTGAATATCTGCGGCGGCGACACGGCGTCTTTGCGCCTGATCCGGGAGGGGCTGTTTGGAGCGAGCGTGCGGCTGAATTATGCGCAAGCGCTGGTGACGGACTAGGCTGCCAGCCGGCGAACGCCTTCAGTTCAAGAAGGCAAAAGAGCGAATTTGCGGGAGAACCATTGAATGGACGCGAAAACCAAGTCGATCCGCGATTTTGTGCAGGAGAAAATCCGCGCGGCCGCCAAAGCGAACTGGCAGCCGGTTCCCGAGAATATCGGCGACGATTTCAATCTCGTGGAATCCGGGCTGTTTGACTCACTGGGTTTTGTCGGGCTGCTGTCCGCCCTCGAGAAAGAATTCGACTTCACAATTGACCCGGCTGAACTGGAATCCGAGGACCTCATCATCGCGGGGAATTTGGTGAGCGCGGCCGCCCGCTCCGCTGGCAATCCAGGAAGTGGCGGCTCGTAAACGCCGGATCGTAGCTGCCGGCCCGTTGCGCATGCAACAGAAACTCTGCCAGGCCATCACACAGACGCTTCCGCTCTCTGTTGCTAACGCGGAGCCGGCTCACAAAGAATGCAAAATACCGCCCTCCGCATTGAGACCATTCTCGCGAAAGACCTCTATACCTTCTACTGCAACTATGCGGAGCACGCTGGAGGCCAGCAAATCTCCCCGATCTCCAAATACAGGGCGCTCTCCCAATCGAAGAACCCCTGCGCGGAAGAGGGCGACGTGGGGTTGCTGGTGGCTTACATCGGCGAAAGTTTAACACGGCAGATGGTGCGCGAGGTGTGGCCGAAACTGTCCCTCAATGATTTGGATTTTGGTAAAGGAGACAAAAAATGAAAAAGCAAAATGATGCGGCCAAACACGAACTCCCGAAGAAAGCCGCGAGCAAGCCTCCTAAAGTCACGATCCATCAAATACCGACTGGTGTGCGCGGCCTGGACGAGATTCTG
>CAYOOS010000908.1:0-1592 GCA_964405585.1 uncultured Acidobacteriaceae bacterium
TGTCCATGGTGTTCTCGAACAGGATAGCGCCAAGAATCCGCTCGCCGGTGAAGCTAGGGCTGGTAATAGTGCGCGTGCGCATCCGATGCACGATG
The DNA here is from genome assembly GCA_964405585.1 of uncultured Acidobacteriaceae bacterium. Lineage (GTDB taxonomy): Bacteria > Acidobacteriota > Terriglobia > Acidiferrales > UBA7541 > Acidiferrum. The sequence continues at coordinate 96 of CAYOOS010000908.1, forward strand.
GCAAACATCTCAGCCTCGTTGGACCACGCATCTTCCTTGATTCCGTAAGACTGCAGCGCCTTGGGCGTGCTGCCACCGCTTTGATCTAGCGCCGCAATGAAACCGGGATGTGTCTTCATTTTCTGCAATTGATCTGTGAAGCTGCTCATCTTGCCCACCTCATACTTTTGACTAGAAGCCTAGCTGTACAGGACTTGTCAAATCGAGAGTCATCGCACTGAGCGTCTGGACAAGCCCGCTTCGGCAGACGGAGCACGAGCTCCGTGAAGGAGAGCGGTCGATGCTTGCCGTCGCGCCGCATCAGCTCGGTGGCCATCCGTGACCCGACCAATTCCTCGCCGGCAGTGGGCCGGTGCCAGGCGCCCACACGGTGGTGGTCGACAGAGCGCCTGCAGCGTAGCTCAACCCCAGCTCCGGCGCCTCTCACGACGTCCATGAAGCAAACACAAGCGCCGCAGTTTGTGACACAGTAGTGCTTCTGTAATGGGCCCTCTGAATGATTCTCGTCGCCAGGATCATGCTTCTGTCCGTGGTCAGCGCGGGGCCGCCACATCATGCCATACATGGCGTCGAAGGCTTCTTTTCTTTATCCTTGTAGTAGGTTGCCAAATGATTTGTCCGAGGTAGCAAGCAAGTCACACTAACCTACGTTCGTGAAAGCCTACTCCGCCGCTTCATCCGTCTCTTCCTCAGCCATCTCGGCGGCTCTCAACGCTACGGACACAACGGATGCGCCGGAAACAGCGTGACTAGAGCCTCACTGACGATATGAGGTGAGCCGGGGCGGTGTGGGGAATCCGGCGGTTTCTCCAAAGGACAATAATTGATCAGCTAAGATCGTGCGGATCAAGTCGAGTTTGTGTTGGGCAATTTGGCACATGGGGGTTAAACTAGCATAGCGTAATTCAAAAGGAGCCGACATGAGTGCGCCTTCGCTAGGGCCTTCCACCACCGCTGTAAACGCCATCAAGGAAAAAGCCAAGCTGTTGAGCATCTATTCGATGATGGCCACGACTGCCGCAGGCTCGGGACATCCGACTTCGTGCATGTCTGCCGCCGAGCTGGTGGCCGGAGTATTTTTTTACGCGATGAAGTTTGATCCGAAGAATGCGAACTCGAATGATAACGATCGGTTCGTGCTTTCGAAAGGCCACGCTGCGCCATTGCTCTACGCCGCACTGGCGGAGGCGGGTGTGTTCCCGGTTTCGCGGACGATGACGCTACGGAAGTTTACCAGCGAGCTGGAGGGCCACCCAACGCCCCGGATTCATGGCGTGGATGCCGCGACAGGGTCGTTGGGCCAAGGACTTTCGGTAGGTTCAGGCCTCGCGATCGGCGCGCGGATGGATAAGAACCCGACGCGGGTGTACGTGCTTACGGGCGATGGCGAATTGGCGGAAGGGCAGATCTGGGAAGCGGCCGCGTTCGCCGCGCATTACAACCTCGATAATCTCACGGTGATTGCTGACATCAACCGGCTGGGCCAGAGCGAGCCGA
>CAYOOS010000909.1:0-1588 GCA_964405585.1 uncultured Acidobacteriaceae bacterium
CTTGGCGAGTATGAGGTTGCGGCGAAAACGGGGTTGACTGAGGCCGAGCTTGTCGCCCTGCATCGCGCTGGATTCGAGCACGCATTCCTTCCTCAAGATGAGCGCTGCAGCTATCTTGCCAAGTTGCCGTAGCCATACGATTGACATGCTAGTGCCGGGCGCAATATAAGGAATTGCGTTCGCCGTTATCCTGATCCGCACTTCCTATGGCGCTATCGAGCCTCTCTACTTTTCGAAAGGAGAAAATCTATTGTTTGATCGCAGACAGTTATTTTCGATGGCTGGGCGTGGGGCTGTGCTCGCTGGAGTTCCTTCACTGAATGGGATGGCGACGGCTTCTTTCTTTTCGAGCGAAGCACTGGCTCATGTTGGGATTTTGAATGTTAAAGCGTTTGGCGTGGTTGGAGATGGGCAGACGATCGACAGCCCGGCGATCAACAGAGCGATTGATGCGGCGGCGGGTGCGGGAGGGGGAACGGTTTATTTTCCGGCGGGGACTTATGCTTGCTACTCAATTCATTTGAAGAGTCATGTGTGCCTTTATCTGGATCAGGGCGCTACGATTCTGGCTGCTTCTACGCCGGTGGAGGGAACGACGAGTGGTGGATACGACGCAGCGGAATTGCAGGGGGCTTGGGAACCCTATCAGGATTACGGCCACAACCACTGGCACAACAGTTTGCTATGGGGCGAAGACATTCATGATGTGGCGATCCTGGGGCCGGGGCGGATTTGGGGGAAGGGGCTGAGCCGGGGATTTTCCGGGGATAAAGATTTGCCGGACACTACGAAGCCGGGCGTGGCGAATAAAGCCATCGCGCTGAAGAATTGCCACAACGTCATCTTGAGGGATTTCTCGATACTGATGGGGGGATGGTTCGCGATTCTGGCTACCGGCGTGGATAATTTGACGATTGATAATTTGAAGATTGACACGAACCGAGACGGGATGGACCTGGATTGCTGCCGCAACGTGCGGGTTACGAATTGCTCGGTGAATTCGCCGTATGACGACGGCATCTGCCCGAAGAGTTCGTTTGCGCTGGGATATGCGCGTCCAACGGAAAACTTGACGATCGCAAACTGCTTCCTTAGCGGGAGCTATGAAATTGGCACGATGCTGGACGGAACCTGGAAACGCGTGCCTGCCAGTTTTAGAGGGCGCGGGACCGGGCGAATCAAGTGCGGGACGGAATCGAATGGGGGCTTCCGCACCATTACCATTGCGAATTGCGTGTTTGAGAATTCGCGCGGGATTGCTATAGAGACCGTGGACGGGGCGCTGTGCGAGGACATCACGATTACGGGAATCGCCATGCGAGGCACGCTGGATTCGCCGGTGTTTCTGCGACTGGGCGAGCGGATGCGCGGACCAGCAGGCGTTAGCGTGGGCACGCTGAGGCGCGTGCTGATCAACAACGTCACCAGCTACGGGGCCGCGCAACTTCCCGTGATTTTCAGCGGCGTACCGGGGCATTCCATCGAGGACTTGAAGATCAGCGACGTGTATCTGCAACAGGCCGGCGGAGGAGACGCGGCGATGGCGGAATTGCAACCGCCGGAGCGCGAGAAGGAGTACCCGGAGCCC
>CAYOOS010000910.1:0-1588 GCA_964405585.1 uncultured Acidobacteriaceae bacterium
ATTCCTGAATTGCGTCGGGATTCACAAGACTCAGGCCCGCATTTTGTCCGTTTACACTGAGAGTTCCCTGTGCGTCATGATTCGTGATGGAAACGCCGTCCATTTGAACGTCGTTTTGTCCGGTGCTGGAGCCGTTCACGGCAATGTCGGTCGTTCCATTTCCAAGCGTCGCGGCGTTGAATACGCTCGCGGCGGCTCCGGTAGAGAGGCCCAAAAGGTTCGTGTAGTTGCGAGTAGTCAGAGGAAGTCCGGTCGCGACCGTGCTGGCAACCACGTCACCTGCCGTGGCATTGGAGGTCTGCACTTCTTCCGCTTCCGCCTCCACAAGTACTTTGGCGCTCTGAGTACCGACCTGCAAAACGCGGTTTAATACAGTCGTTTCGGTGACATTTACCGTGACAGACGGTACCTCGGCCGTATTGAAGCCAGTGGCCTCAAACTTCAAGCTGTAGGCGCCCAGTGGCAGCAGAGGGATAATGTAAGTGCCGTCCGGCCCAGTCATCACGACTCGCGTCCGGGCGGTCGAAGTACTGATAGCCGTAACCGTGGCATTCGCAATCGCGGCTCCAGAGGGATCGGTAACTTGCCCGCTGAACGCGCCCGTGGAAGCCGTTTGTGCCCAAAGCGACGGCGCTAGCAGGACGAATAGAGAAACCACAGCCACCCAAATAACCCGCGGGTCCTTGTTCCTGACCATCTCACACCCCCTATTTGTTTGTGACACACTCAGTGACCCAGGAAACCTATTTGCTGTCTAATTCAATCAACACCCCGGGCGCCGTGCGGCGTCACGGTATTCTGATCTGTAAAGTAATGGGGCCGATATGGGGGGATCATACACAACGCCCGTGGATTTACAAGAACAATTAGATAACTAAAAAAGGAAGTGAGTTAGATTGACACGAAAAGTTCGCTGTAGTAGCGTGCCGTTCAATGAAATCCTGAAAACACTGGAGGCATCCATGGACTTGAAGCGACGCGATTTTCTATCTGCTACTGCGGCTGCAGCCACACTGGGTGCGGTAAGCCCGCTTCTTGGCAAGACGGAAAATGCTGCGGCCGAGCTTGAGGAACCTCAGCAGGCGCCCGCTGCGGCAAAGGCTCCGCCTGCTTATCAAGCGCCGACAGATATTAAGCGGCCGGAGTTCTACAATCTGCGCGAACTCGAGGGTCTCGCCCAGCAGGTAATCCCAACAGGCGGCTTTGGCTACATCGCGAGTGCGGCCGGCGATGAATGGACGAAGCGCGAGAACGAACTTGCATGGAAGCGGTTGACCATCACGCCTCGTTATCTCAACGGCTACGATGACGCCGACATGACGACAACGTTGCTGGGGGCTAAGATTTCAATGCCGATCATCACCAGCGTGATGGGCAATCACGGTCTGGCGCACGTATCCGCTGAAGCTGGCACAGCGAAAGGCACCGACGCTGCGGGCACAATCTTCACCTCGCCTTCAGGATCGAGCGTGACCCTGGAAGAGGTCGCCAAGGCGAGCCCCGGACCGAAATGGTTCCAGATCTATATGCCCGACGATGAGGGCTGGGCCAGGGAACTCCTGCAGCGCGCGAAGGCTGCGGGCTTTCT
>CAYOOS010000911.1:0-910 GCA_964405585.1 uncultured Acidobacteriaceae bacterium
CTGCGGAGGAGTGCACTCTGGTCTGCGTGAAAGAAGGAGGCAAATTCGTTTTGTTCAATGCAATCACCAAAATCGCCTATCAACTCGACGATCAAAGCAAGCTCGCGAAATTCGCCGGGGCGAGGGTCACAGTTACGGGAGCTCTCGATGACTCCAAAAAGACAATTCACGTTGCTACTATCAACTTATCCCGCCCGGAATCGCCTTTTCCACCTTCGGAGCGGTCTAATTGAATCGTGGGTTGTTGAGCAACGGTGAAATCTCCCGGAAGCGACCGTGGGGGTGACCTATCCGGGCGGGGTATGCATGGGTGGGGATTCTCGGGCTTGAATTCCCAATCGTCTCCTCACTCTCCGTCATTTCAGAAATCTAAACCCCCACGCTTTAAATCTCCACAAAGGATGTGGCACCCAGCTTAAGCCGGTTCGCTGCTGACAGGCACACACACCCTGCCGATTCTTGACAGACTTCTAATTAGAGACTAATATTTAGATGCTAATTGGGAGGCACTATGCCAACGCAGGGGCTAAAGCTAAAGCAGGCAAGCGCGGTCCTACGGATTCAGCCGAAGGAATTGCAGAACCTCGTGCAATTCGGCGTCGTGAAACCTAAACGGTCAGCGGGAACGTACTTCTTCGACACGAACGCCCTTTTGGTAGCCAAGGTCGCCGGTTACTTAAAAGAGTCGTTTGGCACGCGCACGAGTGTGCTTTCCAAGCTGATGGAGGCGTTCAGCGCTTGTGAAGAGAAGCTCAAGTCGGAAAATCCAGAGTACATCATTTTCAGTTGCAGGCTCGCGGAGGAGCAACAGCCCATCAAACTGGGAGTGCCATTCCGAACCTTTGGGGAACAGATTAAGCAGCGAATGGGCAGAGCCGATCTCTATAAGGACATGCCGCGCGGGAGAAAA
>CAYOOS010000911.1:920-1580 GCA_964405585.1 uncultured Acidobacteriaceae bacterium
GGCTGATCTCCGCCCCAAAAACCCCACTCTAAATTTCGCAAAGAGCGCGAAATTTAGAATGGGCCACCCGCCTCATCGGAATGAGCTGTCGACGAAAATCGAGTTCGTTGGGAGAATTCCCTGCTGCGTCGTTGCGCGGGAGAAAACGCAGGGGCTGGAAGAAGGAATTTCTGGAGTCGCTAACCGAGGCGGCAAAGGACATCGGCGAGGTTTCCGAAGAGGAGATCTTGCGCGCGGTCCGCGGCCATCGTAAAAAGAGGCATGCGCCAGAGATCACCGTTGCCGCGGAAAGTTAGGAAACGCAAGCCACGCGCTGTTATTGACACAAGTGTTCTTGTGGCAGGCATATCGGGCTTCCGAGAGCCGTTTGTTCCTGGCAGGAATCCAAGCGCGGACGTGATCCACAAGTGGGCCGAACGGCGTAATTTCGTCTGGCACGTCACGGAAGATATTTTGGAAGAATACAAGGAAGTTCTGAAGCGCCTCAGCGTTCGTCCGAATCTCATCGGAAGAGTCGTCAACCTGGTACGCGAACGGACCGAGGAGGTGAAGGTTCGCGCCCCCTCCCAAATTTCTCCCGATCCCAAGGACGACGCGTTTTGCCTCTGCGCCGAATCCGGCAAGGCGGATTTCCTGATTACCCTCAATCCCAGGGACTTT
>CAYOOS010000912.1:0-1579 GCA_964405585.1 uncultured Acidobacteriaceae bacterium
GTTGGAAGTACAACCGACGAAAGGCAAAGTGTCACTAATCTACTGGACGAGTACAGGCGCTTTCCCCCGAACTGGGGTTATGCTATAACCGGGAAGCCGTGAAGGATACCGGGAAGCAAGAATCAGCTCCGGCGGATGTGCGGGGCGAAGCGGTTGTGGCGTCCGCAGGCAAAGAAGATTCTGCGGCCAATGCAGCCGGAAGTTCCTGGGAAGATGCCTCGCGGTTTTGCCCGATATGCTCGCAGCGGCTGGAATCGCGACGTTGCAAGCTGGTTTGCAATGTTTGCGGTTATTATATGTCCTGCGCGGATTACTATTAATCGCAGCGCGGTCAGTCCGGAAAATGACCGCTTTGCGAAATACACCGAAGCAGATATGCTTTGCGGTTCCGGCCCGGGTTGCCGCCGGATCCGTTGATGGATTGAGGAGGAAAGTAAAGTGGCCTTAAAGTTGACGACTCGCGAAGTGGACGGCGTAACAGTTGTGGCGTTGGATGGCCGGATCGTTCTGGGCGAAGAAAGTAGCGCCCTGCGCGAGAAGGTGAAATCGCTGGTGGCCGAGGGAAAAAAGAAGATCGTGCTGAACATGGACAATGTCACGTTCATTGACAGCGCCGGCCTTGGCACTCTCGTTGCCTCTCATCACAGCGCAAGAGGACAGGGGGCAACGCTTAAGCTCTGCCACCTGGGCGCCAAATTCACGGAAGTCCTGCAGATCACGAAGCTGATGACCATCTTCGATGTTTCCAACACGGAAGCGGAGGCGGTCGCCAGCTTTTCCAAGTAAGCTCGCGGAAATCTCTCGGATTATTCGTATTCCCCAAAAGGACAGGTTTACCCCTGTCCTTTTTGTTTTCTAGTCCCCAACACGGTACATGGTGATCCCGCTGAGCAGTTTCGGGTAGAAGTCCGTAGATTTCTGCGGCATCACTTCGCCGGAAGTCGCCACGCGCATCACCGAGTCCACATCCACTGGATTCAGCAGGAACGCCAGATGCGCCACTCTGCGATCCACCGCGGCAAGAGCCGACCCCGTCTCCCGTTCGAAGGTCAAAATGGCTTCCGACGCAACGCCGTGCGCCGTGATTCCCAGCGCGGGCTCCAGAATTCCCTGATGCAGCAGAACAACGTCCAACTGTCGCTGGAGCGGCGATGTTCCCGGCAGGAGCTGCGCAATGTCCGCTTCCGGCCGGAGCGTCAGAACGTAAAGAGCCCGGCTTGCGCCATCCGCCGCGGGGTAAACACCAATGGCATGCTGCGCTTTCGTTGACGCCAGACTCGCCAGGAAGTTTTGCTCCGCCTCGGGACGTTGCTCGTCCTTTGCAAATGGAAAAACCTCGGTGGCGAACCAGGGTTCAAGGAATCGGCGCATTGCGCTCCAGGAAAATTCCCGCATGTGGGAAACTACCCGGTGCGTTGGAAGGATCGTCAGTCCTTCGCTGTGCGTATTGACGAACGTCATCATCGAGAATTCATACGGCGCATCAGAGATGGTCTTCCCGGCGCGCGTCCGGGACTCATTCCGGAAGTTCAGCGAAGTTTCGTAGCGGTGATGTCCATCGGCAATCACCAGTTTTTGT
>CAYOOS010000913.1:0-1577 GCA_964405585.1 uncultured Acidobacteriaceae bacterium
TTCGATTTTGAGGAAGTTGCTCACCGCAAAGTTCAGCCGGCTCACTGGGCTTACATGGCCAGCGGCGTCGATGACGATGCCACGCTGCGCGCGAATCGCGACGGGTTCAAACATATTGAATTGCGGCCACGGCGCCTGCGCGACGCCACCAAGGTGGACATGCACGTCGAGCTGTTCGGCGGCGTCTACGACAGCCCGATCTTCACGTGTCCCACGGGAGGCGAGAGATCGTTCTTCCCCGACGGCGAATTGTCCGTCGCGCGCGCAGCCAAAGCGCGCGGCACTCTTCAGTTTCTTTCCACGGCAACTTCCACCGCTGTCGAGGACGTGAATAAGGCCCTCGGCCGTCCCGTGTGGTATCAGCTTTATGCGCCCAGTTCCTGGGACCCCTGCGAAAAAATCTTGAGGCGAGTGGAAGCCGCCGGGTGCACGGTCATTGCCCTCACGGTTGACAACACTACCGGGAGGAATAGCGAAACCTACCTTCGCACTCGCCCGAAAGATTTGACCGTATGCGCCAATTGTCATGAAGGCGAACCCGGCACGGCGATCAGCGAGCGCCCTATGTACGATGGGATCGATATGAACGGGGTCCGCACCACCAATCCCGCCATGGACTGGGCCTTTGCCGACCGCCTGCGAAAGTTCTGGAAGGGAAAATTCGTCATCAAGGGAATGGATACCCGCGAAGATGCGCGGCTGTGCATCGAGCATGGAATCGACGGCATTCTCGTCTCGAATCACGGAGGGCGCTCCACTGAGACTTCACGCGCGACCATAGAGGCTCTGCCCGAAATCGTGGCCGAAGTCAACGGACGGATTCCCGTTTTCATTGACGGTGGGTTTCGGCGCGGCACCGATGTGTTCAAGGCACTTGCGCTAGGCGCCAAAGCCGTGGGCATCGGACGTCCCATGCTCTGGGGTTTGGGAGCATTCGGCCAGGCCGGCGTTGATCGGGTGCTCGAAATCATGCAGGGCGAATTGAAGCTGGTCATGGGCAACTGCGGCACCAGAACGGTTGCCGACATAAGCCGCGAATTCGTGACCTCGCAGGATTGGAAACTTTAAAAGAGCATCGCATGTCGCACAGATTTCATAAGGAGGATAAGGTGAAAGCGACAGGAAAAACTTGGTTGGCCATAATTTCCGCAGCAGCCGGCGTCACGTTGGGGACCTGGTATCTGTTACCGAACCGCGTTATCGCAGCTTCCCCGGAAGCCGCGTCTTCGTTGCCAGTGCCAAAGTACGAGGTCGATGCCAATTGGCCCAAGCCTTTGCCGAATAACTGGGTGACTGGAAGAATCGGCGGAGTCTGCGTTGACTCCAAGGACCATGTCTTTATTGCGAATCGGGAAGACGTGGAGGAAAAGGAAAGTGAAACGGCCGGTAATGCGCCGCCTGTTATGGAATTCGATCCCGACGGTAATCTGGTCAATTCCTTCGGAGATCCAAAGGTTCTTCCAAAACAGCTCCATGGCTGTTTCGTGGATTACGAGAACAATATCTGGTTCGGCGGGAGCGGTGACGGCATCGTTCAGAAATACACCCATGACGGCAGCAAACTCCTGATGCAAATC
>CAYOOS010000914.1:0-1575 GCA_964405585.1 uncultured Acidobacteriaceae bacterium
TGTGAATCTCCGTGTGGAACGCATTCCGCACTTGCCCAACGTTCCCGGAAAACTCCACCGTCGTCCGCCCCGCTCCCACCTTCACATTCTGAAACCCATGAGACTGCAACCAGTCCGTCACCGCCTGCACGTCCGCGTCCGCGGGCCCAAATTGCGTCCCGAATTGTGCTGGCGTCAACCAACCGTGGTAGTTCGCGGAAGTCTTGTCCTGCTGCTGGTCCATCAATTGTCGCAACGCCGCCTCTTGCTGAGGGCTCCGCTGCAACAGGAGCATCATCCTTGTCGCCGGTGCCGCATCGCTTACCGCCCCCTGATCAAACTCCGCCCTCGCCAAAGGGTGTACATTCCCCTTCAACGCAACCGTCTGCGTGTCATCCACGGCACTCAACACGCGCGCTGGTACATTTCCTGCCTGCGCCCAAGCCCCCTGCCCCGCCAACAACGCCACAACCGCACACAAAACCAGCCAGGTAGTATTCTTCACAATCTTCATGGTTTCCTCGGACTCCAATTCCAGCTCTCTCGCGATCTCCCAGGATTCTTCAGGCAGGAATGGCGTGTCTCCGCCCCTTTTCGCAGACACAATTCATGCTGTCTCCTTCAGATGCGCCAGGGCAGTGAACGGTTTACTCCCCCAATCGCCCTGAAAGTCATTCTTTTGTAACACATCTCGATCGAATTTAGTTGCGCTTGAGATCCAGCCGGGCGTGGAATCCCATCCCTGTAGCGCAGGGAGAGTCTGCGTGCCCTGCGGCCTTCTCTTGGGGTTCGTTCTAGCTTCTTTAATGGTGCGCTCTGCGACTCTTCTCCGCGAACTCTGCGCCCTCTGCGACCTCTGTGTAATTCTTTTCCTAACCCATCTCCACATTCCCGCCCGACAAAATCACCCCAATCCGTGGCCGCATCCCCGCCATCCCGGCCGCCAATCCTAGCCCTGCCACTCCGCCTTCCCGCAGTAGCGGCGCCAGCGCCACGGCGCTCGATGGCTCAATCACAATCTTCAACCGTTGCCACACCAGCCGCATTGTGGCGCGTATCTCGTCCTCGCTCACCAGCAGGATCCCGTCCACATTTTTCTTCAGAATCACAAACGTTCGCGGCGCCAGCGAAGCCCGCAATCCATCCGCAATCGTGTCGCTCGATTCCAGCGTCTGCAGCGCGCCTGTCTTGAGCGACCGGTAAGCGTCGTCCGCGCGTTCCGGCTCGCACCCAAACACCTTCACCGTGGCGCGCAGCCCCTTCGCCCCCAGGCACGTGCCGCTCAAAAGCCCTCCGCCGCTAACCGGTGCCAGCACGGCATCCAACTCCGCCACTTCCTCCATCAATTCCTTTGCCGCCGTGGCTTGCCCCGCGATGATCCGGTCATCGTCATAAGGATGGATCAGCACCGCCCCGGTTTCCGCCTGGATCTTTGCCGCTGCCTCCGATCGCGCGGACACCTTCGGCTCGCAGTACGTAATCTTCCCGCCGTACGCTTCCACCGCGCGACATTTCACCGCAGGCGCGTTCTTCGGCATCACAATCCACGCCGGTACGCCTTTCCAGGCCGCTGCCCGCGCCACAGCCGCCGCGTGA
>CAYOOS010000915.1:0-764 GCA_964405585.1 uncultured Acidobacteriaceae bacterium
GGAATTGGCAGCCGAGATGGATCGCCATGCGGATGCGAGGGAGTTTGTGTGGGTTCAGGAAGAACCCGCCAACATGGGCGCTCTGGCATTCATGTTGCCGCGACTGGAGCGGCTGGCGCGCGGACGCGCGGTTTTGTCCGTCAAGAGGTCGGCGAGCGCCAGTCCTGCGACGGGCTCTCACAAGGCACACGAGATGGAACAAAAGACGCTCGTGTCGCTGGCTTTCGGAGTCTAGCCTAGCCGCGCCTCGCGGTCTTCGATTTAATGGGCGATGGAGTTTTCCGCGAAGCACCAGTGAACGAACTCTGAAGCGTAGCGGGAAGAAACCGCGGGCGGTACGTCCGCTTCGGTCACGCGTTTAAACGAAAATTCGATTTCCCCGTCCGGTTTCACCGTTCCGAGCAGGTAGCCGTACACGTCCGGTTGCCAACTGGGCTGCCTGGGATAATTTTCCGGAAACGGGTAGCGCTGCGCTCCGGCCGTCCCGACAATCCAGCCGGGCAACACGCCGCCGTGGTTGCGCCAGTATTCCGTATTGAAGATCCCATCCATAAAATAATGTGAATGGCTCTCCAGCACGTAGACGCGCTTGTGAGCTCCGTTCTGAGCCTTCAGCAGATCCGCGTAGACCCGCCGCCCGCTTTCAACACCCGCGGGAGATTCGTTCATGCTGTGGCCTTCGGAAATACTCTCCGGAAGGGGTTTGTGCATCCCGGCGACGATGGTATGAATCTGCGGATTGGCCGAGTCCGCGTTCAGGACTT
>CAYOOS010000915.1:774-1570 GCA_964405585.1 uncultured Acidobacteriaceae bacterium
CTGGCCGGCATCGAACTGATCGGGAGTGGCATTGTCGAGCGTGATGAAGTCCACGCCCTCTTCAATCCAGTGGTAATAGCTTTTTAACTTAAAATCGTGACCGTCGTCGCTGAGCCGCTGCTTGCGCAAATCGGGGGTATCGAGCCAGTCGGCGAATTGGATTAGGTATTGCTCGCGCGTCCTTGGAGGAATGGTCTCGTGGTTTCCGATCGCGAGAAATACGGGCAGGGTGCCGAAGGGCAGGAGCTGATTCTGTATGAAATCGTTCCAGGCGAGGTCCTCGTAGCCGAGGATGTTCAAAGGCTTGGCAAGGTGATCGGGCTGATGCTGGATATCTTCATCGAAATTGTAAATGGCGCGGAAGTCGCCCAAGTGCCAGTAGAAGCGGGCGGCATCGTTGCTCACGCCGGCGGCGATGGCCGGCATCACAATGTCGCCGCAGTTGCGCGAGTCGCCGGAGACGGCGAAAGTCCACGGTGACGGAGCAGATTCCTGACTCGCGGCGGGGGGCTTGCGCGCGCGGCGGCTCGCGGGTTTCAATAGATGCTCTTCCGCGCGGGAATTCGCCGCAACGCCCGCGAGAATAGCGCCGCAGACCGTTGCCCAGATCAGACTCTTGCGCCGCTTCATGCGATGATCACGATCCTTGTTCATTCTTCTATACAGATGGACTATCGAGATGGATGCCCACCATTCTCTCGTGAGTAGGCGGCGAATGCCAACCCGGTAGCCAGGCTGCTTGGAAACGCCTGGGTCAATTCGAGGAGCCGGTGCATCTGATGGTGGGTAGGGTATA
>CAYOOS010000916.1:0-1566 GCA_964405585.1 uncultured Acidobacteriaceae bacterium
CACGAGCACATCGATATCGTGCATGTCGTCGTGTTTATCGCCATCCGGGCAGCCGTCCTGGAGTCGAAGTTCGACTATTATGCGGGCGCCGAGAAGGTCGACATGAGCCGGATCGTCTATTCCACCGCCGAGGAAAACGAGCGCCTGGACATTTCATCCAACGATGTGGTGGAGGCCATCCGCGCGCGATACCCGGATTTCGAACCCTGCGCTTACCTAAATGGCACGGAGAAACCGGACGCCTTCAAATGGCTGCTCGCCGGCCGCATCGGAACCAAGGAGACCATCTTCGGATCGGTCGGGCCCAAGTTCATGGAACTGGCCCAGACGCTCAACCATCTCCGCAAAGGTACTTACCTCGCCTATACCAAACCGTCGGTCCAGAGAAATGCCAAGGCCATGTTGCTGCTGGCGCCTGTCGACCGCGGCCTACGCGCAATCGCCGGGAAATATCTCGGCGCCGTTGCCAGGAACCCTTTGAACCTTTTCCGGAGGTTGCATCTTCAATCGGTCACCATCATTCAGCCGGCGGACGTGCTCTGTAACGGCGCCATGAGCATGTGCGACGGCTGTCCCGATATCACGGTCTGGAACGACGAATTGGTCTGGTCGTGCCGGTTGGAAGAACAGATGAAGTTCGGCTGCTTCGTGCGCGCCGTGCCGAAGGCCGGGACGCACTGCTCGAACTGAGTTTTTCGACTTTTTGCGCCCTCAGTACGTCCTCAAATCGTGAAGAGAATCGGCAAGGCGCTACTGTGGACACTTGCCGCGCTCTTTGCCTTCGCTCTCATTTGGCCTGGGTTCACATTACGGTCCTCCCATTACAACCGCGCCAACTGGGCCAAGTCGCAGATCGCTTCCTTCATAGCTGTTCTTGAAACCTACCGCTCGGACGTAGGCAGTTTTCCAACCGAAGAACAGGGATTGGAAGCGTTGCGGACCGATCCCGGTGTTCGCGGATGGAATGGCCCTTACGTGTCCAGGGAAGTGCGGCTCGATCCCTGGGGCACGCCGTATCGCTATAGCGTTTTAGGAGGGCGTCCGCAAGTCTCTTCGATCGGCGGCCATGAGCCAATAACCAGCAGCCAAATCCCCCACCCTTGCTGTCCCTGAGATACACTCTTAGGGGGACAGCGGCCATGCAACTGACGCGACGAGACCTCTTCAAAGGCGTAGCAGCAGCCGGCGCATTTGCCAGTCTGGCCGCCGGTGAACCCGACCCGGCACACGGCTTCAAACTCGGCATCATCAGCGACGAAATCTCCACCAATCTCGATGAAGCCATCGACTTCATCACCAGCTACCACCTGCATTTCGCCGAATTGCGCGAAATCTGGGGCAAGAATCTGATGATCGCCCCACAGGAAGATCTCGACCGCGCCAAGAAGCTGCTGGCCGCTCACAATGTCACCGTGAGCGACATCGCCAGCCCGATTTTCAAGTGGAATATCCCCGGCGAGATCACCAAAGCCAACGAAAAACACGATTTTGCGCTGGGAAAGTACACCGAAGAGGACTCCGACAAGACGCTGCTGAAGTCGTTCGAGCTGGCGCGCTTTTTCGGCA
>CAYOOS010000917.1:0-1562 GCA_964405585.1 uncultured Acidobacteriaceae bacterium
TGCCTGCCGGGCTCTACCGTGTTTTCATAGAAGTGACCGCCTGAGCGACTCCGGTCGGCGTTACCATTGTTGTCTCCCATGGCACCCGTTAGAATGTAGCCAGTCGGACCAGCCCCGGCCTCGGGGAAGAGTGGAGTGAATTTGGATCTCTCCGCGAACACGATCGTCGTCGCGAGTTCCGAGCAGGTTTCCTGCGCGGTCGGGGACGAGTCCGTGATACTGGGTCTGAAGAACAGCGTCTATTATGGAATGAATCCGGTGGGCGCTTCAGTGTGGAAACTCCTTTTGCAGAAGCAAAGGAGCGTGGCCGAGCTTCGCGATGCTGTGCTGAAAGAATACGACGTCGAGAGAGAGCGCTGCGAGCGAGACCTCCTGGACCTGCTGGAGAAAATGCAGGAGGAGGGACTGATTCGGATTGTTGCCCCGGCAGGCGAGTAAGATGCAAGCGTTGGATGCGTGCAGCAAGTTACATTCACATTTCATGAGAACTTTACGCGGATATCTCCGGCTGAGTGCTTTCGAGCGGCGAATTGCCCTGCAATCTTTCCTGGGGCTCTTCATCACCCGGGCGGGTTTGTCGCTGGTTGGATTCAGGCGGTGGAAGATAGCGGTTGCCCGGCTGACGCCCGTCCACGGCACGACCTGCGAAGCCGGAATGCGTGTTTCCGTTTGCGGCACGATTGTCAGAATGCAGGCCGCCGCGGAACGGCGCCTATTTTTTAAGGCGAGCTGCCTCGAACATGCTTTGGTGCTCTGGTGGCTGCTCCGGCGGCATGGCATCCCGGCGGAGGTGCGCGTTGGCGGCCGCAAGGTACAGGGCCGCTTCGAGGCGCACGCGTGGGTGGAAATCGACGGCGTGCCTCTGGGCGATGCAAATGGCGCCCACAGGGAATTTGTTCCGTTGGATGGGCCAACAACATTGATGGAGAGCCGGTCGCGTTGAGCGGCATCGTCGGAATCTTCCGGCGGCGCGGCATTCCCGTAGAGCAGTCAATCCTGCAGTCACTCACCAATTCACTTCAGTATCGTGGACCTGACGGGCAAGAGGTGTGGGCGGATGGCCCGATTGGATTTGGCCATACGATGCTGCGCACGACGCCCGAGGCGGCCGGCGAACACCAGCCGGTGAGCCTGGGGAAAAGCGAGAGGCCGCAGTACGGCGGCGTACACCAGGCTGAAGATCGCCGTATTGGCGCCGATGCCCAGCGCCAGCGTCATCACGACAATTGCGGAAAAGCCGGGATTCTTCCGCAGCGACCGGGCGCCATAGCGCAAATCCTGACGCAGGCTATCGATTGTAGATTTCATCGTCATGACATATGACGCCAGGCTCGATCAAACCGTTGGCGCCGTTCGAGTGGGACCGGCATCCTGGCCGGTCGCCTGGCAGGACAAATCGATGATGCGAATCCACATTCGTGAAGGCAAGGGCGGCAAGGACCGCGAAGTGCCACTCAGCCCTACGCTCTACGAAGAACTGCGGCAGCATGCCGCCGCCTCGCTCGTAAGCCGGCGGTGTGGCTGTTTCCCGGAGGTCGCCATCAAACCTCTGTCGACCCCAT
>CAYOOS010000918.1:0-1552 GCA_964405585.1 uncultured Acidobacteriaceae bacterium
TCGGGTGAAAAAATAAACAGGTCAGAAGTATCAAGAGGAGGGTTCGCATGGGGACGTTGTAGCACATAGTAATGATGGTTTGCTACAAACCAATGGGCTGAAGTCGCGCAACAGAGTCGGGCATTTGGATGGCGTGGCGGGGTGTGTTAAGTTTTCTGGTTATGTTGAAGCGGATTGGCGTGCTGTTGAGCGGGCGGGGATCGAACTTCGAGGCGCTGGCGGATAGCGTTGCCGCCGGGCGCATTCCCAACGCCGAGATTGCCATCGTAATCAGCAACAAGCCGGACGCGCGCGGGCTGGAACGCGCAAAGGCGCGGGGGATTGCGGCGCGGCTGATTCCGTCGAAGGGCTTGGAGCGGGAAGCGTACGACCGGCAGGTGGCGGCGGTCCTGCAGGAATATAAGGTGGACCTGATCTGCCTGGCGGGGTACATGCGATTGTTGTCGCCGTATTTCGTGGCGGCGTTTCCGCAGCGGATTTTGAACATTCACCCATCGTTGCTGCCGTCGTTTCCGGGGCTGGAATCGCAAAAGCAGGCGTTGGACTACGGCGTGAAAGTGGCGGGCTGCACAGTGCATTTCGTGGACGAGAATCTTGATGCCGGGCCGATCATTGTGCAGGCGGTCGTGCCGGTGCAGGATGCGGATGACGAGCACACGCTCTCCGAGAGAATCCTGAAGGAAGAGCACCGGATCTACACGGAGGCGGTGAAAATCATTCTGGAAGGGAAATTCAAGATAGTCGAGCGGCGGGTGATGCGCACAGCCTAGAGCGGCAAATCGAGATGACAGAAACCAAATTTAGACCGGTGGAAGAACAACTTGCGTACTTGAAGAAGGGCGTGGCGGAAGTCATTCCCGAAGAGGAGTTGAAAGCGAAGCTCGCGAACTCGGTGAAAACCGGGAAGCCTTTGCGCGTGTACCTGGGAGTAGACCCAACGGCGCCGGACATTCATTTGGGGCACACGGTGGTGTTGCGCAAGCTGAAACATTTTCAGGACATGGGGCACACGGCAATTTTCCTGATCGGAGATTTTTCCGCAATGATCGGTGATCCGACGGGACAATCCGAGACGCGGCCACCGCTGAGCAGGGAACAAGTGGACGTCAACTCGAAAACGTACCTGGCGCAGGTTTACAAAATCCTGGACCCAGAAAAAACCGAGGTTCGCTACAACAGCGAATGGCTTGGAAAGATGTCCAGTTATGATGTGGTGCGGCTTTGCGGGCACTACCGGCTGGCACGCATGCTGGAGCGAGAAGACTTTCGCTCACGACTAGAAAAGAATTTGCCGATCGCCGTTCACGAACTTTTGTATCCGCTGCTGACTGCTTACGATGCGGTGACTTTGCGGTCGGACGTGGAATTGGGCGCGACGGAACAAAAGTTCAATATTCTGGTGCACCGCGAAATTCAACGCGAG
This sequence comes from uncultured Acidobacteriaceae bacterium, assembly GCA_964405585.1. Lineage (GTDB taxonomy): Bacteria > Acidobacteriota > Terriglobia > Acidiferrales > UBA7541 > Acidiferrum. The sequence goes on from CAYOOS010000918.1 coordinate 1,424, forward strand.
TACGGACTTTCGCCGCAGGTTGTCTTGACCATGCCGATCCTGGTGGGGCTGGACGGGCAGCGAAAGATGAGCAAGAGCCTGGGGAATTATGTAGGGATCAGCGAGGCACCGGGGGAAATGTTCGGGAAG
>CAYOOS010000919.1:0-1545 GCA_964405585.1 uncultured Acidobacteriaceae bacterium
ATACGAAGGAGCGCCGGATATACGTGGGCGCACCGTTCGGAAGCGCGACAACTCCGAATCAAGTGCTGATGCTGGACTATCACGACCTGGATACGGCAAGCGCTTTGTCTTCGAGTCCGCCGGTGAACATCACATATACAGGCAGAAAAGCGGCGACGGATAACGCGCGGAAATGGTCGCCATGGATGATTGCAGCGAATAGCTGCGCCTTGATCGAGCGAACGGACGGGACGGCGGCAGCCGCGTTTGGCGGCGGGAATCCCGGCGTGGGCGGCGGCGGAGCGACGGGGAAAATCTATCAATTGAGTGATACGCAGTATTCGGATGATGGCACGGCGATCGCGAGCTCTTACACCACGCACTATTTTCCGGAGCGGACGGTGGAAAGTTCGCTGGGGCTGGGCGCGCATCGAAAGCTGTTCAGTTATTTGAGCATGTACATGGAAGGGGCGGGGAATCTGGGGTTGACGAGCTACGTGGATTCTTCGGGGGCGGCACAGGCGCAGCAGCCTTTGCCGCTAAGTTCGCCCTGCCTGGAAGATTTGGAGCTGGCGATCAACGTGTTGGGGGAACGCGTGGCATTTCAGGTGAGTACGAACCAGGCAGGGGCGTGGTTCAAATTGCAGCGGTTTGCGCCGAGTTTGCGGACAGATCCTTGGGCGCCGGTGAGGGGGGTGAATTAGTTGTTAGTTATAAGTTTTAATTAATAAGTAATTCCGGAGAGCGGCGATCAGGAATCGCGAAGTTAGTGCGGGACCGCGTTGCTGATGGCGCCGGTCATTTTACGCATCCACATCTGGCGACCGTCGCCAAACATGGCGCGCACAAGTGATTCGCCCTTTTCGTTTTCCTCAATGGTGTACATATCGGGACCGGTGGAGCTAGGCACGGCCTGGACAATCTGCTTGGTCTTGAACCCGGGTATTTGCGGCGATGCCCAGAGGATGGTGCCAACCGGCAGCGTCTGAACGTCGTGAATGTTGATGAAGGCTTCGGCGGTGCGGGTATCAAGGCGCGCGCGAAGGATAACTTTGCCGGGGGCTTTGCTGACGACGATCGGATCGCCCTCGGAGCGCAGCTCGGCACTTCCGGGATCGTCGATGCTCCATTCGACGCTGGACGTAATGGTTTTGCCATTCAGCTCGAACGCGCTGAAGGAATGCGTTTCGCCGACCAGCATGTTGACGACGGCGGGGGAAACGAAGAGCGTTTGATTGGGGTCGGTAGGGGGCACCTCCGCGCCGACTCCCTTGGGTTGAGGGACGGCGGATTCCTCGAGGCGGCGTTTTTCTTCCTCAAAATGTTTGCGGCGTTCCGCGGCCTTTGCTGCGGCGTCCGGGTTTGCGGGCGCAGGGGGAGCCGTTTGCGGCGCGGATTGCGGATCTTGCGCGGCCACCCCGGGAAACGCCAGGACGACCGCGAGGCCAAGAGCGCGGGTGACGATCCCTGAAAAGCGCGAAGCACGGAAACAGAATACGCAGACGTTCATGGAGTGAACCTGAACCAGCATCGCACGGCGCAAGCACGCGTGGTGATTTGCTTGGG
>CAYOOS010000920.1:0-1543 GCA_964405585.1 uncultured Acidobacteriaceae bacterium
TCTCCTACGGCCTGCTGCAGAACTGGGACCTCGAGCGAGTCGGGGTGTTCGCGAATGCGTGCGCGGCATTGTGCTGCACGAAGGTGGGGGCGCGAGCGATGTCCAAGCTCGACGAAGTCCTGTCTTTTGTCAAAGCAAAAGTTCCCATGGGCGCTTCCGCATTCTGAAGGTCTTCTGCGGGCCGGTGTTCCATTGATCAAGGATCGCGGGATTTTTCCCACGCGCAGGCTCAGCCGGCTTTTTAAGCACTCCATTCTCCGATTCCAGGCATTTGCGCAGTCACGTGTGCGCTGGCGCGGGATGCGCGCGCGTCTTTTGTGGGGAGTTACATGAAAAGCTTCGCGCGAATCGCCGTCCCCGTGTGTGTGCTCGCGAGCGCCTTCGCAGGCGCGGGCCAGCAGCGGAAGCCCCCGGCCGCAACCAAGTCTTCCGACAGCTCCCAGCCAAGCCCGCCGAGTCCTCGGGTGCAGGCAATCCGCGAAAATAACATCGGCCTGGCGCTGATGGAGCGGCAGGATTTTCAGAACGCCCTCGGGAAGTTCCAAACCGCCTGCATCAAGGATTCCCGGTCGGACATCGGCTGCCTGAATATGGGTATCGCGTTTCTTTATTTGCGCCAATACGACGACGCGCGCAGGGTCCTCGCAAAATCCGCCAGCAAGGATGGCAAAAACCCCCGGGCGTGGTTCAACCTGGGTCTGGTGGAACGCGCCGTGGACCAGCCGAAAGCCGCTCTCCAGGATTTCGAGAAAACCGCCGCGCTCGATCCGAACGATGCCGACACGCAATATTTCATTGGGGATCTTCTGTCCAAGAGCGAGCAATATTCGAAAGCCGCGGCCGCCTATTCGAACGCGGTGAAGTTGAATCCTTTCCATGCATCGGCGGAACTCGGCTTGGCGGAAGTCGCGCAGCATACGGGTGACACCGACGCCGCGCTCGCGCATTTGAATCGGTTTCGCCATGTCACATCGGAAAATCTGGGCGAGCCAATTAGCGTGGCTTACGGCAAACAAGGCCGGTATTCGCGCGCGGAGGAACTGCCTCGAGAGCCCGAAAAGGCGCCGGCGGCGCTTCCGGTTAAGTTTGTCGACGTCACTTCAGCCTCAGGACTTCCCGATGGGACATTTGCCCAGCCGCGGCGCGGGGGGAAAGGCTCCGCGAGAACTTCCTCCGGAACCGGCGGCGCGAAGCTGAGTGGCTCTTCGGATTCAGACGTTCCCAGCCCGCTCGCAAGCTTTCTGGGGAGCGGCGCGTGTGTCTTCGACTATGACGGCGACGACAAGCCCGATATTTTTCTCGTGAACGGCGATGGAATGGGAAGCGGCATGCTGTATCGCAATACCGGCGACGGGAAATTTGTAGACGAAACGAAAGCGGCCAAGCTGGAATTTCACGGGGTGGGGACGGGCTGCGCTGTGGGGGACTATGACAATGACGGTCACCTCGATCTTGTCGTCAGCTCGAGCGGCGGCATTGCTCTTTACCACAACGAAGGCAACGGCACCTTCAAGGATGTGACCGCCGCCGCGGGCGTTTCCGT
>CAYOOS010000921.1:0-1536 GCA_964405585.1 uncultured Acidobacteriaceae bacterium
TCACCTTCGACATAAATTGCAACGTCTTCGTCAAAGTGAAATTGGACTTGATAAACGCCAATAGCTACCTGAGTGACTTCTCGACCGCTAAGAAAGTTCAAATCAATGTTTTTCTTCAGCCCGTACACGTTTTATCTCCCACTGAGAAGTGCAGGCGTCCATCGAAGGAGATTCCTCAAGAAAATGGGCTCAGCCAAGGGACGGAACGCCTCACCCGCCGGCGATGGAAGGAACGATCAATACGCGGTCGCCGTCCTTCAGAGTACAAGATTCGCCGCCGAGAAAGCGGATGTCTTCTTCATTCAAATAGACGTTGAGGAATTGGCGGACTTGCCCCTGTTCATCGCGGACGTGGCGCGAAAGTGCGGGATAGCGCGCGGTCAAGTCGTTCAATGCTTCGGCGACGGTGGCAGCGGCAGAATCGAGCTTGGGAATACCGTCGGTGAAGCGGCGGAATGCGGAAGGAATTTCAATCGTGATGGCCATTGCTAATTGCTCCTCGAAATAGTGTACGCCAAAAACGGATGAATACATCTTTGCGATGAAAAGCCACCGGCGCCAGGTTCTCGGCTGGGCGAGTAGGAGCCTGGCGCTCCGGTTAGTTGTTTATAGGTGGCTCGGGCGGAAATCCCCACAATCACGCGCCTCAGGCGCTGACCACCCGGCTGAGGTCGTTGCCGATATACGCTTCAAAGGCTTCCAGGCGCGGTTCGATGGCTTCGGTGGGCGGGAAGTCCGCGGCGATGGCGTCGGTGGTCTTCAAACCGTTGCCGGTGATGCAGACGACGGTGGTTTCGTCGGTACGGATGCGGCCCTGTTCGATGAGCTTCGCGGTTACGCCAGTTGTGACGCCGCCGGCAGTCTCCGTGAAAATGCCCTCGGTTTCCGCAAGCAGCTTGATGGAATCGATGATTTCCGGATCGGAGATATCCTCCGCCCAGCCGCCGGATTCGCGAATCAGGCGCGCCGCGTACGGCCCATCCGCCGGATTGCCGATGGCCAGCGAGCGGGCGATGGTATTGGGCTTCTGCGGTTGAAAGCGTGGCAGATTGCGCTTCACACTGTCGGCGATCGGAGAGCAGCCGGTGGCCTGCGCGCCAAAGAATTTCACCTGCTTGGGTTCGACCCAGCCCAGATGCGCCAGTTCACAGAAGGCCTTGGCAATCTTGCCGATCAACGAGCCGCCCGCCATCGGCACCACCACGTTGTCGGGAAGTTCCCAGCCAAGCTGCTCGGCGATTTCGTAGCCGTGCGTCTTGGAACCTTCCGCGTAATACGGGCGGAGATTGACATTCACCAAACCCCACTTGAAGCGGTCGGCAATTTGCGTGCACAAGCGATTCACGTGGTCGTAGTTGCCGTTGATGCGGATGATGCGCGCGCCATAGACCGCGGTGTTGAGAATCTTCGCGGGCTCCAGATCCGCTGGAACAAACACGCAGGTATCGAAGCCGAGCGTCGCACCCTGTGCGGCAACGGCGTTGGCAAGGTTTCCGGTCGAGGAACAGCCGATCTTCTGGAAGCCGAAGCGGCGCG
>CAYOOS010000922.1:0-1532 GCA_964405585.1 uncultured Acidobacteriaceae bacterium
ACCACGGCGTCGTATGGCACCATCGAGTACGCCAAGAATACCAAGAAGGCCTGCACTTTCTGCCATGAGAAGAACACGTCCGACAAGGAAGTGATGAAGGCGAACCTGACGGACGCCGGCAAGTACTACAAGGAAAAGAAGACCTTGGACGGCTATACCCCAAAGAAGTAGTTTTCGCGGAAAAGGTGGAGGCGCGGAGTCGTTCATGATGCAATCCGTCCAGTTATCGATCGCCGATTGCCAGTACGCGAATACCGTGCGGGAAGCTCTGTCCCGCAGCTGCGCCTGGCACATCGAAGCGGTCGAGCAACCGGACTTTTCGTACCACGGCGTGATGGTCCTGGACGAAGAGGCATTCGCTCGGCTGCCCCTCCCCCTGTCCAATCCCGAGCGGGTTGTGCTGATCGCTCACAGAGAACCGCAGGCTCCCCAATTAGCCCAGGCTTGGGAAGCCGGCATCCTTTCCGTAGTCTCTGAAGAAGATTCCCTCAGTACCGTGCTGCTGGCCATTATGGCGGCGGGTCTCCGCGTAGAAAAACCCACTAGTTCAACAGATTTCAGTGAAATAACCCCCACTTCCGGCTCCGAATCTGCGTCAATAGCCCCACCAAAACGGCCCCGACGCGAAAAGCGTTGGAAAATTCAATAGGTTAGCCGTGGTCGCTTGCGTGCATTGGCTTTAATTCCATAAAGGAGATACTGCCATGGAGCGCTCTTTAGTAGAATTGGAGTCGATTGTCCGCAATCGAATTTGCAACGTCTGCACCGATCGTACGGTGGAGGGTGAATGCGGTCTCGAGGAGCCCTCCAGTTGCGCACTATTCCGTTTGTTTCCACAGGTGGCGCAAGCCATCCAGTCGGTGAAGAGCGACGACATCCAGGAGTATCTCGATGCCATCCGCAGCAACGTCTGCTCGGTTTGTGCCGATCGGGCCAGCGATGGATCGTGCGAGACGCGTCAGGAGGTGCGTTGCGCGCTGGATGCTTATCTGCTGTTGGTGGTGGATGCCATCGAGGAAGCAACTGGGAAGACGTTTAACAAGGGGGGGCTGGGTGCCGGAGGCGGCGGTTTTATCAACCGTTCTGCGCTCGAAATTCAATTTTGAATTGGTTGGAGGTAATTACATGAACATCGTTCCGTTACTGATTTTATGGGTTCTCCTGGCGCTGACGGTCCTGGCGCTCTTCATATGGCGCAAGTCCGTTTCGAGCAAGGAAGATGACAATTTGCATGTACTGGACGGCGCATCCGTCGAGAAGAGCGCCGCGCAGATACAGGTGGCCCAAAAGCTCGACCTCATCGACAAATGGGGCAAGATCGCCACCATCATAACGCTGATCTACGGCGTGGTGCTCGGCGGGATCTACATGTACTCGAGCTGGATCCAGAACAGCCGCATGGGAGCCTAGTATGACGGCGAACCGGGCACTTACAGCAGTCGGCCGACCGCTCGGTTCCGCCCTTATTGGCCTGTTACTCGGGACAGCCGGCGCCACATTGCATGCGGCCGACAATCCGGCGCCGGCCGCCG
>CAYOOS010000923.1:0-1532 GCA_964405585.1 uncultured Acidobacteriaceae bacterium
TAATAGGCTAGAGCAGGGCGGCTTCCAGCCGCTGAGGTATGCCGTGAAGCCCACTCGCGCAATCTCCCCACCCGGCACCTATTTCGTAACTTTCACAACCTGGCAACGCCGAAGACTTTTTGTTGTCGAGTCCTACGCTCGACTCTTCCTGAAAACTCTCTACGGATACAAAAGACAGGGCCGATTCCAACTGCACGCTTTCGTCGTAATGCCCGAACATGTGCATCTGATGCTGACGCCCGCCCTGGACATCACATTGGAGCGCGCAATTCAGTTCATCAAGGGAGGTTATTCGCATGCCGTTGGCGTCGAATTCAAGCGCAAGGACGAAGTTTGGCAGAGAGGTTTCACAGATCACCGCATTCGTGACCCGGCAGATTTTGAAGGACACCGCGATTATATTCATCAGAACCCGGTAGAGCGCACACTGGTCGAGATCGCCAGTCATTATCGCTACTCTTCGGCGTTTGCAGGATTCAGATTAGATGCGTGGCCCCCAGTGGCTAAAGCCGCCTGAGTTGGCTCAGGTCCGCACGACAGGGCGCGCTGATGGAAAGTCTTCCTCTGTCTGCGGAATAGAGGGAAGAACATGAGATCTAACCCTAAGAGCTCAGATTCTGGGGAAGGGCACGACTTCAGTCGTGCCGTAAGCAAAATGATGACCACGCCTTCAGGCGCTGAGGTATGCCGTTCCGGCTTCGCTGAGTGGAAGCACTTTCTTGCCGCGTGCCCCATCTTTGCGTGTTCTGCGCGGAAATGTGGGAACCGAAGAAGGAATTCCTCCCAGGCCGGAGCTAGCTAGGGACGCGGCTCAAAGAGATTCTTCAAGAAACTGCCTGACGATTTCCGCCCTGACCGCGATCAGCAGCTTGGAAGTCACGAAAGCACTCGTCTCCACGCCGACTAGGAGGGGATCGGCGGTCCAAATGGCTCCCGAGCGCACGTTGTCGCACCACACACCGGCCCCGCTGTAGCCAAAAGGCTTCGCCTCGGCTTCGGCGGGCTCAAATCGGATCAGTAGGTGGCGGCCGGGATCGTAGCTGTAGGACAAAGGATGCGTCGGCGGCGGAGCAACTTCCCCCATAATCGGTGTTGCCACAACGGCAAAGGATTCCGTCACAGAGTTCCCCTGCTTGGTCTTGGAAACCGAGCAGGCCTGGTCCACGGGATAACCGACAAGCATCACCCCACCGCTCCCCGACAAATTGCGTGCGAATTTCTTGGGCAACTCGCAGAAATGGCTATTCAGCTTCTCCGCCTCGCCCGGGCGCAGCACAATGGCTGCGAGATCCTCCCACTGGCACCGAACGATCCTCTCAACGCCCACCGCCACTCGTTCGGCTATATCGGTTTTTCCGCCCGAGTCCCAGTCGATCGCACTCCCGACGCGAGGCAAGAACGCCAAGTCGGCGAGGCCAGCTTTATTGAGAACGTGCTTGGCCGTTAGGACTATTCTCTGTCCCTTCCACAGGCAGGCCGTACCCGTGCCGATCTCCTCGGAAAAGACACGCTGACTTTCATTCTGAACGCCT
>CAYOOS010000924.1:0-483 GCA_964405585.1 uncultured Acidobacteriaceae bacterium
TTACCGAACTCGTTTTCTGCCGCGGTTCATTCTTTCTTGCGTTTCCAGGGTGCGACGGAAGCCGCCACGGTCAGCAGGAGAATGCCGCCAATGATGCCCAGCGACATGCCGCTTGAGATATGCACCCGGCCGGTTGCGAACATCTTGCCCGCAACAAACAGCAGTATGATGGCGAGCCCTTGATGAAGGTACCGGAGTCTCGCCAGTGCGCCCGACAGCGCAAAGTAGAGCGCGCGAAGGCCCAGGATCGCGAATGCGTTGGAGGAGTACGCAATAAATGGATCGCGCGTAATGGCGAGAACGGCGGGAACCGAGTCCACCGCGAAGATTATGTCCATGGCCTCCACGGCAACGAGCGCCACGAATAGGGTCGTGGCCTTTCGCCTGCCATTTTCAGTCAACCAGAATTGGTCGCCTCGATCGTGAACGGCGTCGGCGACCGGAACAATCCGGCGCGTGATGCGAACGAGCCAGTTGCTTTCG
>CAYOOS010000924.1:493-1528 GCA_964405585.1 uncultured Acidobacteriaceae bacterium
GCTGGTGACCCCGGGAGCCCGTGGGCCGCTGCACGGGCGGTTCGCCGGTCCGGCAGCAGCATGCGCGCTCCGGTGAGCAGCAGAATTCCTCCGAAAACGAAGAGCACCGCGTGAAACTTTTGCAACAACTCGACCCCGGCCAGAACGAACACTCCCCTCATAACCAGGGCGCCCGCAACTCCGTAAAACAATACTTTGTGTTGCGACCGTGTGGGGACGCTCAGTGACGCAAAAATCAGGATGAAAACGAGAATGTTGTCCGCGCTCATGGATTTTTCCAGCACGTAGGCGGTCAGGAATTGAAGCCCTGCCTCCTGTCCACGGGAGAAGCAGATCCAAACATTGAACGCCAGCGACAGGCTCACCCATCCGGCGCTTTCGAGTAGCGCCTCCTTGAGCGTCACCTCGTGCGGTTCCCGGTGGAAGATCAGCAGGTCCGCCACCAGTGCGGCGATAACGACGATTGCTAAAATTACCCATTGAGAGGGAGAGCTAATATCCATCGGCAGGTTGGCGTGCGGCGCTCAGAGTAAAGAATACACTCGGTTGACTTTTTTCAATGACGCTTATTCTTCGTTCCTTGATTTGCTCCCTGCCGAACTTCGGGCCGGCGCGAAACTTCGAACTGAAAAATGCCGTTTCCGCAGTATCCTTATAACGCACCCAAGAAAAATGCCCGGCGAAAACCCGCCGCACGGAGGCTTGTGTGAAGGACGCGACCCTGGACGCAAAATCCTCGTCTGCGCAACACGTGCAGACGAGAACTGAATCCGACAGCATGGGCAAGATCGAGGTTCCGGTGGACCGCTACTACGGCGCGCAGACGGCTCGCTCGCTCATTCACTTCGATATTGGCCGCGACCCGATGCCGCCGGAGCTGATCCGCGCCTTCGGAATTCTGAAAAAGGCCGCCGCGCTCGTCAATCAGGATCTCGGCAAGCTTTCCGGCGACAAGGCGCGGCTGATCGCGCAAGCCGCCGATGAGGTGATCGCCGGCAAGCTCGACGAGCATTTTCCTCTCCACATCTGGCAGAC
>CAYOOS010000925.1:0-1526 GCA_964405585.1 uncultured Acidobacteriaceae bacterium
ATCTGCTGGCGCAACGCTTTCATGGGCACGCTCTCGCCCATCACCTGGTAACGATGATGGAGTTCGCTGCGCAAAACCAGATTTTCTTCCTGCAGGCGGCGCTGCTGGATAGCGTTGCGAACGAGAACCGTGATTTTTTCCAGGGAGAGCGGCTTTTCGATGAAATCGAAAGCGCCAAGCTTGGTGGCCCGCACGGCGGTTTCAATGCTGCCGTGACCGGAAATCATGATGACGGCAGGGGCATCGGGGATGTTGCGGATGCGGCTGAGGGCTTCCAGGCCATCAATGCCGGGCAGCCAGATGTCCAGAAGGATGACGTGGAGATCACCGGCGGCGACGCGATCGAGGGCTTCTTCGGCGGAGCCCACAGCTTCCACAATGTAATGTTCGTCGCGCAGGATGGAGGCGAGGGATTCGCGGATACCCGCTTCATCGTCCACGATCAGGATTCTGTGCGCCGTGCTCATAAATCGGTATCCACTTCTCCACTGCGTTCTGCCGGTGCCGTGGCGGAGAGTTCGGCGACGGGGAGTTCAATCAAAAAACGCGAGCCAACGGGACGATTATCCTCCACGCGAAGAGAGCCGCCGTGCTCGGAAATAATGCGGGCGGAGATGGCCAGGCCCAGTCCCGTGCCGCGATCCTTGGTGGAGAAATGCGGCAGGAATAGTTTGTCTTTATCCTGCGGGGAAATGCCATGACCTGTGTCTGACACCGCAATCTCAATGGTATCGGATTCCGTGCGCAGATGGGTAGCGACGGTGATTTCGCGGCAGGGGGAATCCTCGAGTGCTTCGGCGGCGTTGTCGATGAGGTTGACGATCACGCTGCGGAGCAGAGTGCCATCGGCGCGAACAGCGGGGAGATGCTGCTCCAGGGAAGTTTTCAGGGTGATGCCGTCAAGGCGCCCGGAGAATACCTCCACGGCTTCGTTCACGGTGGTGTTGGTATCCGTGGGAAGAAGTTTGGCGGTGGGGAAGCGCACGAACTGCGAGAATTCGTTCACCAGAGCGGCGAGGGTGGCCACTTCACGCTCAATCAGGCTGGCACTTTCCTGAGCGATGCGCGCGAGATCGGGATCCTTGGGTGGTTCAGAGGTTCCTGCGCGGCGCTCGAGTTGGTGGCGCAGACGTTGCGCGGAGAGTTGGATGGGGGTAAGCGGATTCTTGATTTCGTGGGCGATGCGACGGGCCACTTCCTGCCAGGCGGCGGATTTTTGCGCGCGCAGGACTTCGGTCAGGTCGTCGAACACCAGCACGTAGCCGGAGTTGGCTTTTCGCGGCCCCAGGGAACTGACGGTGACGGCGAGGTGCAATACGCGACCGGCAGCCACGATTTCAATTTCGCGCGAAACGACGCCCATGCGCAGGGAGCGCCGCATCAGATGCTGAAGAGTACGTTCGGCCTCGGACCCGAGCAGGAGTTCCAGGGAGTCAAGGTTGTGCCCGGCAGCCCCAAACATCTGAGCGACCGCGGAATTGGTGCGAAGGATTTTGCCGTCTGCGTCCAGGGAGATCACACCGGCG
>CAYOOS010000926.1:0-443 GCA_964405585.1 uncultured Acidobacteriaceae bacterium
GAACATTCCGATTCTGGCGACTTGCCATCTTTGGACCCGGCAAACACTGGCCATTCGAGTGTACGAGTTTCTGGACAGGCTTATTCTAAGGAAGTTTGATGCGGTGGCAGCAGTCTCCGAACGGATTGCCGAAGAGGCGGTGCGTAGCGGAATTTCGCGAGGAAAGGTCTCGGTCATTGACAATGGAATTGACATGGAGCCCTTTGCCGCGGCGAAGCCAACACTGGCAGGCGATTTGGACGCGAATGGCCAGACGGTCATTGGAACCGTGGGACGGCTCGTCGAACAAAAGGGCATGCGCCATTTCCTTGCGGCTGCAAAGCTTGCTCTCAGCAAGAATCCGAAGCTCAAGTTTGTAATTGTCGGAGATGGGCCAGACCGAAAAGCGCTGGAGCAACTGGCATGTAGCATGGGTGTCGTTGGAAATGTTATCTTCACTGGCT
>CAYOOS010000926.1:453-1516 GCA_964405585.1 uncultured Acidobacteriaceae bacterium
ACCGACATGCCGGGCGTCTACGCTTCCTTCGATATTTTCGTGCTCGCTTCCCTGGATGAAGGTCTGCCCATGGCACTCTTGGAAGCAATGGCCTCCGGAAGGCCTTGCATCGCCACACGAGTCGGAGCTATCCCCTCCGTCATTCCTAACGGCGAGTGTGGACTGCTTGTGGAACCAGCGGACGATGAGGCACTCTACCAGGCATTGGCAAAATACATAGAGAACGCGGGCTGGCGAAGAAGCCTGGGCGAAATTGGACGCAATCGCGTGCGCGAGAAATTCTCTTCGCTAGGAATGACGCGCAAATACCTGCGGCTCTATCAACAGTTGTGCGGTGAAACACTTCCTGCAGAGACGGCGCCCCCGGTCCGGGACCTGGAGGCCGAGACCCACCATCATGCCTGAAGCGATTTGCTTCTCAATCGTAATCCCTGTCAAGAATGATGAAGTAAATATCGCCCGGTGCCTTAGTTCCCTCACACGCCTGGCTGCTCCGTACGTGTTACTTGAAGTGATCGTCGTGGACAACGGGTCCACCGATCGCACCTTGGAGATCGTGAATGATTACCTCGGCGCTCTCCCCCTGACGATTCTGGTGCGTCCGGGGCTGTTCATCTCTGCCTTGCGCAACCTGGGAGCATCTATCGCGAAAGGAACGTGGATCGCCTTCCTGGATTCGGATTGCGAGGTGAGAGCAAACTGGCTGGACTGGGCGCAAAAGACCATTGCATCGGGATGGGGCAACGTGTTCGGCTCCTTTTACGAAATCCCTGAGGATTCATCCTGGGTGGCAACCTATTGGTACGGCGAACGAGAACGAAAACACGGAGGGGAAATCTCTTATCTGCCGGCGGGCGATCTGTTTTTTCGAGGAGATGTCTTCCGAAAATTAGGCGGGTTTGATGAGAGTATCCAGACGAACGAAGACGTTGAAGTGTGCCAGAGGGCACGAACAGCGGGGTTTCCCGTCGTGTGCGTTCCCGAACTGTCGGTCATTCACTGGGGAACACCGCAGACAATTGGCCAATTCTTCAGGAAGAGTCGCTGGCACGGCACGCATGTG
>CAYOOS010000927.1:0-1508 GCA_964405585.1 uncultured Acidobacteriaceae bacterium
ATCAGGACCATGTGTTTGCAATCCATGCTTTTCCTCCAGGTGACGGTTATGCGGAGCTTGTTGGATGCGAACAGTGAAGTGTTTGGATACGTTGGCTGGCGCAATATCGGGGGGGGACAAAAATGGACTCCTGGAGAGACTCCAGGAGTCCGAAAAGTCGTGGCGTGCGATCGGCGGTTAGACGCTGAAGGAACTGCCGCAGCCGCAGGTGCTTTTGACGTTGGGGTTGTTGAATTTGAAGCCGGCGCCTTCGAGGGTCTCGATGTAATCAATCTCGACGCCGTCGAGGTACATGGAGCTCATCTGGTCCACGGCGACTTTCAGGCCGTTGAAATCGAGGACTTCGTCGGTCTCGTTCGTCTGGTTCTCAAACGCCATGTGGTACTGGAAACCGGAGCAGCCTCCGCCGACTACGGCAACACGAAGAGCCGTGGGCACAGGGTTCTGCATGCTCATGATTTCCTTGACCTTGGTGGCAGCAGTGGGCGTCAGGTTGATCATAGTTTCTCTTGGCCTCCGCTCGCGGAATGGTTCGCGAGGAAATGTACTTTTTCAGTATAGCACAACGCGACTTAGTGCAAAGTGGGGGTGCTTATCGAGCAATTCCCTTCCCGGAAGAGGGATATCCGATATCAGCGATCAGATATCAGGAAGCAAGGGCTCTCCCTCACTTATTCTTGGCGTACTCGTTGGCGCCCATGAAATGCAGGGATATATATGGTTCGTCGCCCACCACCCAACTATCGTGGCCAGGGGCGATATAGAAAACATCTCCCGCTTTTATTTCGATGATTCGTCCATCGTCCATGGCTGCTGTCGCTCGGCCGGAGAGCACGAGCCCCACGTGCTCAACGATGCAGCTTTTGGCACCCGTCGCTTTCCCCACGTGTTCAGACCACTTCCAACCTGGCTCGTAGCTTGCGCGCCCGATCGTCATCCCGCCTACGTTCACCAATTCAAATTTGCCCTTTTCGAACGTCCGCACTTCGTCCGGATGATCGAAGCGTTTCAGGATGACCTCGTGCATGATCCCTCGGAGCCAACTGCATAGCAGAGTGCAAGAAAAAGCCTCAGGCCTGAAGGCCTGAGCTACAGTAAGATAGATGCATCATGAAACATAAAGTTACGTTGTTGCCGGGAGAAGGGATTGGGCCGGAGGTTTCGGCGGCTGTGCGGCGGATTTTGGACGCTTCTGGTGTCCAGATTGAGTGGGAAGAGTTGGGAGCGCGGGCGGAGAACACAGACAAGGCTACTACGGGCGCGGAAGTGTTGAACTTGGCGGCGATTGAGTCTGTGCGGCGGAATCACGTGGCGCTGAAAGGGCCTATGGCCACGGCGATTGCCGGGGGCGCGCGAAGCGTAAACGTGGCGCTGCGGAAGAGTTTGGATTTGTACGCCAATTTGCGGCCGGTGAAGAACCTGCCGGGGGTGAAATCGCATTTTGATGGCGTGGACGTGGTGATCGTGCGAGAGAACACCGAGGATTTGTATTCGGGGCTGGAGCACGA
>CAYOOS010000928.1:0-1507 GCA_964405585.1 uncultured Acidobacteriaceae bacterium
TTGCCGGCGTCCGCGATGGGCACGTAGTTCTCGTTGAAATAGCTGGCGCGGTCGCGTTCGGTGGGCGCACAGGCGTGATCGAACTCGCCTTTCTGGACAAAGTACTGCGCATTAGGAAACGCGGGAACCACTTTATCTTTTTCGACACGCGTGTTGCCGCCGCAATGATCGAAATGCAGATGCGTGTCAATTACGATGTCAATGTCTTCGGGTGCCAGGCCGTAGTCGCGAAGGCGGTGGGTGAGTCGCGGACCGTCGAGGCCGTAAATGTCGCGCAGCTTGGCGTTCATTTTGTCGCCCGCGCCGGTTTCCACCAGAATTCTTTTGCCGCCGGCAAGGATCAAGAGGCAGTTCATCGAGAGAGTGATGCGGTTGCGCGCGTCGGGCGGCATTTTCATTTCCCACATCGGCTTCGGGATCACGCCGAACATGGCCCCGCCATCGAGCAGCACGTGCCCGTCGGACAGGATGTGAAATTCCAGATCGCCAAGCTTCAAGGGTTGGCTCCCGATTTATGCGGTTTGTCTCCCAGGCCGGCGCCGGCGAGGATCTCATTCACCGCGGAATAGGGGTCTTTCCTGAGCGCCGAGACCTCGGCCGCCAGCGCTTCCAATTGCGCTTCGCTCATGTGACGACCCACCCGTTCCAAAACGCTGGAGTGAAGCAACTGTATGAGCCATTCCTTCCAGTAGGTAACTTCGCGGGCGCGCCGCCGCTCGGGCTTGTCGAAATGCTGGCGGAAGCGCGCGATTTGTTGCGCGAATTCTTCGATCCCCTTCCCTTCGGTGGCCACGGTGCGCAGGATGGGAGGTTTCCAGCCATTCCGTTCAGGCGCCAGCTGAAGAATTGCCGTCAATTGCTGCTCGAAAAGGTGAGCGCCTTCCCGATCAAATTTATTGAGGACAAAAATGTCGCCGATCTCCATAAGGCCGGCTTTGAGGTTCTGGACATCGTCACCCATGCCGGGCATGAGCACCACCACGGTGCAATCCGCAAAACGAACGATCTCGACCTCACCTTGCCCCACGCCGACTGTTTCGAGCAGGATCATTTCTCTGCCGGCGGCGTCCAGCAGCAGCGCGGCGTCGGCTGTGGCCTGGGCCAGGCCTCCCAGGTAGCCGCGTGTGGCCATCGAACGGATGAAAACGCCAGAATCGGCGGCATGGCCTTGCATGCGAATCCGGTCGCCCAAAATGGCTCCGCCAGTGAATGGACTCGATGGATCGACTGCGATGATGCCGACTGTTTTCTTTTCGGCGCGATAGAGGGACGCAAGGCGGTCTACCAGCGTGCTTTTCCCGGTTCCGGGAGCGCCCGTGATCCCGATCCGATAGGCATGGCCGGTGTGGGGAAAAAGGAGCTTGAGAAGCTCTTCGGCGTCCGGCGCGCGATTCTCGATGGCCGAAACGGCGCGTGACAGGGCGCGGACATCGCCCGCGCGAATTTGCGCCGCCCAATTTTCGACCGAGGCAGGCACTATGGCTTCCCGAGAAGCTGCCGGGCGATT
>CAYOOS010000929.1:0-1506 GCA_964405585.1 uncultured Acidobacteriaceae bacterium
CTGAAGCTGGCTCCGCTTGAAGAGCGTATCTACCGCCATCGCTGCGTCGAGGCGTGGTCCATCGTGGTGCCGTGGATCGGCTACTCATTCAGCGCTTTGGCCAAGCTGGTCGAGCCAACTCCCAGCGCGAAATACGTCGCGTTCCAAAGCTATTTCGAAAAGAAGCAGATGCCGCTTTGGCGGGAGGCGGGAATCGAATTACCCTACGTGGAAGGCCTGCGATTGGACGAGGCCATGAATCCGCTGACCTTGCTCTGCACGGGAATGTATGGAGAAACACTGCCCAACCAGGACGGGGCTCCCGTTCGCATGGTGATCCCGTGGAAGTATGGATTCAAGAGCGCGAAGTCGATCGTGAAGATCCGCTTTGTAAAAGATCAGCCGCCCACGACCTGGAACATCACAAACGCGAATGAATACGGCTTCTATTCCAATGTGAATCCCAGCGTGGACCATCCGCGATGGAGCCAGGCCAAGGAACATCGCTTGGGCGGAGGCTTTTTTGACCGGCCGATCCCGACGCTGATGTTCAATGGCTACGGCGATCAAGTCGCCAGTCTGTATGCGGGAATGGACCTGCGTAAGAACTTTTGAATTTGAAGGCGACCGTCGTGATCAAAGCGATCCTCACGAGCAAGTGGACCAAAGTGTTGGTGTTTGCCCTTTGCCTCGTGCCACTGGCGATTCTGATCTGGAGAGCGTTTCATAACGAACTCGGCGCCAACCACATCGAATTCATCACCCACGCGACCGGGGATTGGACGTTGCGCTTTCTTGTGCTCACCCTGGCCATCACTCCCCTGCGGAAGATACTGCATCAGCCGCAGTTGATTCGCTTTCGCCGCATGCTGGGGCTTTTTGCGTTCTTTTACGTCTGCCTGCATTTCGCGACCTGGATCGGGCTCGATAAGTTCTTCGACTGGCCGGAAATGTGGAAGGATGTGCAGAAGCGCCGCTTCATTACGGTGGGATTTGCGGGATTCGTTCTGCTGATTCCGCTCGCCATCACGTCAACCGCAGGCTGGATCCGGCGTCTCGGCGGCAAACGCTGGCAGTTCCTGCATCGCGCGGTTTATCTCACTGCGATTCTCGGTGTGATTCATTATTACTGGCTCGTGAAATCCGACGTCACGAAACCGCTGCAATACGCGTGGATGGTGGGGATTCTGCTGGCATGGCGGGCGGGCGACTGGCTCTATAGCCGCTGGACGCGCCCGGCTGCGCGTCCCATTCAGCGCAAGACGCCGGCCTCTGCCGAAACCGCGTAGCCATGTGGTGCTCCTGACCAAGCTCGATGTGGCCGAGGTGCTCGGTTTCGACCGGGACGCCGCCGAGGAGAACGTGAGGCGGATCGCGCCGCAGGCCCGGGTGATCCGGCTTTCCGCGCGCACCGGCGAAGGAATCGCCCTGTGGTACGAGCTGCTCAGGGAACTCTTGCGAAAGGGATGAGACCATGCTGGCAAAGCCCACCCTACCCCCGGCGCCGGCCGACGCGTCCGATGTCCT